>NZ_QRJY01000019.1:0-17212 GCF_003471765.1 Vagococcus sp. AM17-17 | reverse complement strand
TCCTAAATTCTAACGTTTTAACTCTTACCAACAGTAGTTGACAAAGAGCCGAAATATTTCGACTGCTTAGTTTAATTATTTTTTTGAATATAATTTCATAAAGTAATGTTTTAACATTGGGGGAGCAATCAATGTTGTCAGAATAACTGAAATAATCACTGTTGTGTAATATTCTTGAGAAAGTAGCCCTGCAGCTAATCCTGTTGTACCAATAATTAGTGCTACTTCACCTCGTGATACCATACCTGAACCAACAGAAAGTGAAGAGTGGTTATTAAACCCTGTCATCTTAGCCCCTAAGAATCCACCAAATAGTTTAGATAAAATAGCTACGATTGTACAAGCAACTAAGAATCCCATTTGGCTTAGTACCCCATCAAACGAAATACTTATGCCTACACTCACGTAGAAGAATGGTACAAATAAAGCATTTGCAATCGGATCAACCGTTTGCTCAACTTCATGTTGAAAAGAGGTTTGTGAAATAAATAAACCAGCTAAAAATGTTCCAATAATTCCTGCCATACCTAACATTTCACCAAAATAGGCAAAGCCAAATGCAACGATTAATGCTGCAGCTGTTACAGGTGCTGTTACTTTGAATCTTGAAAATAATTTCAAGAACTTAGGTACAATATAAATACCTACTACAAAAGCCACAACAAAGAAAAGAACTTTTTTCAGTAGTAACATCGGAACTGATGCGCTTGATGTATCTTCCCCCATAAATGACATGACAAAAGCTAAAAGTGTCACAACTAAAATATCATCTACCACAGCTGCTCCTAAGATGGTGGTTGCTTCACGAGTCTGCATCATTCCCATTTCTTTTAACACTTGCACGGTAATACTGACACTTGTTGCTGAGAAAAGGACACCTAAAAAGATTCCTTCATTGAACGAAAATCCAAATAATTCTCCCATTGCAAATGCACTTGCAAATGGTACGATAATCCCCAAGACCGCAACAGCAACTGATGGTTTCCAGTTTTTCTTTAGCTGTTCTGCATCTGTTTCAAGTCCTGCAAGAAACATCAGTAATAATACACCTATTTCCGAAAACTCTTGAAAAATAGCTGAGTCATTTACCCAACCTAAAACAGCTGGACCAATTACTATCCCAACAAGTAATTTCCCTAAAACAGCTGGTTGACCAAGCTTTACAGACAAGTGACCGGCTACTTTCGTTGAAAATAAAATTAATACAATTGTAAATAATAGTTCCATATGTCATCCCCTACTCTTTTTTCTACCTACAATAATAAATCTATCAAACTATTTCATCCCTTGTAAAGATTTATCGCATTTTTTAATGCCGATATCATAAAAAACCCCTTTTATAAAAAAACATCTTACTTTTTTCGCTCAATAGAGTTGTAATATTATAAAACAGAAATAGAACATATTAATTCTTATCCATAATAGTTGACTGATAGATAAAAAAATTGTGTTAATAGATTAATGTCTATTAACACGATTCTTTACATATTATCTGATGACTAGCTACGGTTTAATCATTAATAAAAAACTTAATAGAGAGGTATTTAATTTAAGATTCATAATCTAAAATAGTTTTTAAATGCCGACTAATAAGAGCATATGCTTGAATTTCTCCCCACACTTCTTCAGTCATAACGTACTTACGAGATAATAGTTTAGGTGATTTAACATTATCATCAAGTTTTTTGTAGAAGCGGTCAAATTTTTTCATCTTTGGATCAGCCCATTTTTTAAATTTATTATCTTTATCTGCTAGTTCCTCCCAGCGAGCTGATAATTCTTCAAGTTGTTCTGCAAAAGCCACATATTCTTTTTTACGAATTTTTTCTTTTCCCTCTTCATTCTCTGTTTCACTTAAAATAGTATCGACATCATCCATTACTGTTTCTTCATCATAACCTAGAACGTCGTCATCATAATCATAGTCTTCGTCATAATCATAGTCATAATCATAGTCTTCGTCATAATCATAGTCTTCGTCATAATCATAGTCTTCGTCATAATCATAGTCTTCGTCATAATCATAGTCTTCGTCATAATCATAGTCTTCGTCATCATTTTCAACAGTGACTTCTTCATCTGTATAATGATAAGCTTGATCTAGAGGATCTTCCAATTGAATTAAATCCAACGTATCAGATTTCTGTACGTCCAGATTATCATCATCCACCATTTCTACCCGTTCAAAAACAGGTTGTGTTGGTATTTCTATCTCAGGTAAAACATCATTTTCTAAAGATATAGAAGGAAATGTTCTATCTGCTATCGATGTTGTCGAGTAACTAGATTGTTTCAATTTAGCTAGTTCTTTTTCTAAGTCAAGCACTTTATTAGCTGCTGCTCTGTAATTATTTTCCAATCGACTATAATTGTCTTGCCATTTAGACTGAGTTGATTCTTGCGAGTCCATTAATTGATTCACTAAATTTTGTTGTTTTTCTAAACGTTGAGATAAACGTTGAATTTCTTCATTTTTTGAATAAGTTAAATCATCGAACTCTTTTTCTTTTTTAGAAAGTTGGTATTGATATTCTTGAACAGCTTGTTGGTGTTCAAATGTTAATCGTTTCATTTCTTGTTCTTTTTGATTTAACTTATCGTTCAAATGTTGAACCATTGTTTGTCTTTCAGATAATAATCGATCTAATTTATCTTGTTGTTCTTGTAATCGTTCTTTCTCAACAATAAATTGCTTTTGTTGCATTTGAGCTTCTCTAATAGCTATTTGACTTTCTTGCTCTAGCTGAGAGAGTTCAGACTCCTTTTCTTTTAATTTTTTCGTTGCATCTCGTAAAGATTCTTGGACTTGCTCCTCAAATTGTTGATTTTCAGTAATTACCATACGCAATTCTTCATTTTCAATCTGAGCTTGCTGATGTTTTTGTTTCCAAGCTTCCACACCTTGGTCTAATTCAACTGTTAGCTCACTAACTCTATTTTTCAACTCAAGTACTTCTGATTTTTTTAATTGTAATTGCTGTCTGAAATCAATTTCATTTTCCTGATAAGAAATAATCTTTTGTTTTAAAGCGTCATTTTCTTGACTGATATGAGAAATTTTCATTTCGTATTCACGTTGAGTCGTTTGTAAATCCATTTCAAATGATTTCGTTAATTGTGAATTTTCTGCAATTTTTTGCTCTAATTCATAGATTCGTTGTTGTTTATCCAATAAATCTTCACTATCTTGAACAGTTTGTTCTCTTATAAATAAGTTTTGGGCAACAGATTTGTCCTTAACTATATGAGTACTATTATTTATCCCATCATATCTATCATAATCCATTGCAACATTAGACGCTCCTAACTGATTAGCTGTTTGGTTTTTAAGAACACCAGATTGGTCATACGCCTCATTCATTGCAGTTTTAAACAATTTAGGTGAGTTCATTTTAATATTTCTAATTTGAGTATTTGAATAAAATCTACTTGCATCAAACGTTACCAATAATTCTACTTTTTCAAGCGTTGTATAGTTTATAAAAACACGTTCAATTGGATACAATGAAAATGTGTTTTCCCAACTAGATAAAAATAATTCTACTGCTTTACTAATAATTGATTGGGATAATTTCATTTTACGATTTGACCATTTTAATAATAATTGATTCTTCTTTGTTGCTATGTTCTGAACAGGCAATAAAATAACACTCTGTTCATCTGGCTTTTTTGTTTCATCTTGATACAGTTGAACATCTATATCAAACTCCTCTAAAGGCATAACTTCAAACTCCCTCCACTATTTAGCTTATCATATTAACGTGTACCATCATTTATCTCAATTAGATACTTGTATTAATAGTACCTTTTCTGATGTGAATTGTAAAGTTGTTTTATTATGATAGACTAATATTTCTGTATCTTTTGTCTTGTTTTGATAAATAAAAAGCATCCCTTTAAGAGGGAATGCTTTTTTACTCATAAACATCCATTTCATACAGTTGCTTAAATCGTTCATTTGTTTCTAACAAGTCTTTGGGTCCACCTGACATATCAATTTTTCCATCTTCAATGAACACGACTTCATCAGCATGATGAATCCCAACTAAATGGTGGGTAATCCAAATCACTGTTTTATCTTTTAACACATTAAATACCGTTTCAAGTAACTGCTTTTCTGTTAGTGGATCCAAACCAATAGTTGGTTCATCAATAATAACAATTGATACATCTTGTAATAAGATTCTAGCTAACGCGATACGTTGTTGTTCTCCACCTGAGAATCGTTTTCCGCCTTCTTCAACTAATGTGTCCATCCCCTGTGGCAAACGCTCCACAACTTGTTTTAGGCCTGCTGCTTCGATCGCTTTTAATACGTCTTCATCTGTCGCATCTAAGTTACCTAAACGCACATTATTTTTTAAACTTGTATTAAACAGGTATGGGTGTTGATTTAGAACGCCAAAATATTTAGCTTGTTGGCCTTCCATCTCTTTAATATCCACACCACCAACTAACACTTTACCTGATGTTGGAAGTAAATCTCCGCGAATAATCTGAGTTAATGTCGTTTTACCTGTCCCACTTTTTCCTAATAATGCGACAACATCCCCTTCTGGTATCGTTAGGTTAAAATGAGATAGTAACTCTCGTTTACCTTGAGAATATTTAAAACTAACATCTTCTAACTGGATTGTAGTCGATTCTAAAGTAATTGAGTTTTTCGCCACTCCAGCGTCAAATTTATCCGGATCTGGTAGTTTGGATAAACGCTGAACAGTATCTTCATAAATAGGTAACTCTTTAACTGAATCACTCACTGGCCCAAAGGCATCTAGTAATGGGAAAAATGACAACACAAATGCCGCAATCCAATTTAGTGCGCCGGGGTTTCCTTGACTAATAAAGTATGATCCTGACCAAATGAAGAGACAAATAGCTATCACACCAAAAATAAACTGCTTTATAATCCCTTCAAGTCTAGAGTAACGATTTAATTGATAATCTTCTTCTCTTACACTTGATTCAGCATCATTATATTGTGTTAAAAACTCTTCATAACGACCGCTGTATTGCCAGTCAGCAACTCCTAGAACAGCATCTGTTAAATCATTATATAGCACATGTTTTTTTGCTTTTTTACGGTACACTCTAGCATTATTAACTAAGATTGCTGCTAGTGGTAATACCACTAGAATTAAAGCAAATAAAATTAACATTAACCCAGCAAATGGTAGAGAGAAGTAACCTAATCCTATCACAATAAAGAGATATAAAATATAAGACGTACAGATTGGAAAAATCGTTCTTAAGTAAAGATTTTGGATATGGTTAATATCTTCTGATAATATCCCAAGTAAACTACCTGATTGATAATTTTCTTTTGTATCTGTTGCCTCTGTTTCTAATGAACGATACAACCTGACACGAATATCAGACGTCATTTTTAACACCCAGTTATGACTTCCTAAACGTTCGATATAACGAAATGTTGGTCTGGCAATACCAAATGCACGTGTTAATACAATTGGGACATACACCATTAGTATATTTTCAGGTTTTGCGGCCGAACGGCTAATCAAGTAGCCTGAGGTAAACATCAATGCTGCAGCTGAAAAAAACGTTAGAAATCCTAGAAATAAAACTAAGGCCAATAGCTTCTTATACTTCTTGAAAAAAGGTCTAACCCACTTATCTTGTTTTGTTAATAATAAGTGATCTTGTTTCATTTCTATAACCCTCCCTTCAATTGGTCAACAAAGTGTTGGTAGGCACCATTTTTAGCACGTAACTCATCATAAGTTCCTTGTTCCACAATTTTTCCATCTTCCATTACCAAGATATAATCCATCTCTCTCATCCAATGCAGACGATGCGTTGCAAAAAAGACAAGCTTATCTTCAAATAATGGTAACATGGTTTCTTTTAATTCATACTCTGTTTCCACATCTAGATGAGCTGTTGGTTCATCAAATAGTAAAACTTTTCGTTCTTTATCAAGCAATGCTCTGGTTACTGCAATTCGTTGGTATTGCCCTCCGCTTAGTAAGTGGCCTCCTTCACCAATCACAGTATCCCAACCTTCTGGTAATTCTTCAATGACATCTATCAAACCTGCTTGCTTAATGGCTTCAGTACATTCTTCAAAACTTGCTTCTGGATGATAGAATGTAATATTTTCTTTTAATGTGCCATGGAAAACATAAGGATCTTGAGGAATATAAAATAATTGATCTTGCCAAACTTTCTTTTGCAAATTACTCATAGCAGAATCATTAATATGAATGCTTGGCTCTGTTGCTTCTAAAAATCCGCCTAGTAGCTTAATCAACGTTGACTTACCAGAACCTGATAACCCCACAATTCCTATTTTCCCACTCCCTTGCCAATCAAATGAAATATCCGTTAAGGTTGTTGCCTCTTGTGAGCCATTGTATTTTAACGACATATTTTTTAATGATAATTTGTCTGAATCATTCCATGAACCTTTTAAGTCAATTGTTTCATCATTTGTTAATTCTTTTTGATCTAAAATTGAAAAAATAGATTTTAACGTGTTTCCACCATCTAATGTCGCATGGTAGTCATTTGAAAAGTCTCGTAAAGGCAAAAAGAAATCTGGTGCTAACACTAAGGTTGTTAAAGCTGGTAATAATAAAATTTCTCCATTCATTAACTTAAACCCTAAAAAGACCGCCACAATTGCCACTGATAAAGTTGTAAAAAAATCTAGTGCAAATGTTGAAAGTATCGCAATTTTTAACGTACTCATTGTTGCTTTTCGGTAATCTTCACTAATGTCGTAAACATTTTTTTCATATGTCTTACTTAACCCTAAAAAATAAAGCGTTTCGATCCCTCTTAGAGAGTCTAAAAAATGATTACTTAATAACTGAAACCCTTCATATTGTCTATCTGCTTTGGCTCTTGCAGCGTATCCCAAAATAATCATAAATAAAATGATAACGGGAAAAACGATTAATAATATGACTCCTGAACGCACATCTTGCGTAAATACAAACACTAAGATAATCCATGGTATGACCATCATATTGGTTAATTTCGGTAAAATTAACGTAATATAGTTTTCTACTTGGTCAATCCCTTCAATCGTCATAGTAACCATGTTACCAGTCCCTTCTTTTTGAACAAAGTTAGGACCTAAACGAAATATTTTCTGTAGCAATTGTTGTCGGACTTTTCTTGCTTCTTGATACGCGTACTTATCAAGAGATTTATCTCGTACATACAACACTAGCTGTCTACCAAAAAAACAAGAAAAAAACCAAATAAGCGACATCGTTTGCGCTGCGACAGCTTCTCCGTTCCACAACGCACTGATACCTTTTGATAAAAAATAAGCCTGTCCGATAATTAATAAGGCTTGTAGGATTCCTAATCCTACAAGCCCAATTAAGACTGACCTAATTTTATCAATACGAAATAAATTCTTATCAATCAATCAGGTACAACTCCTTTTATCTATCTATCTTGACACGTTTGGTAAATTGTTTATATGCCCAAGCAACGTAAAGTAAGACGATTGGTAATAAGACAACTGTAACAATTGTCATTACTTTCAATGTATACGGTGTACTTGATGCATTTTCAATCAATAAACTAAATTGTGAATCTTTGGCGATCATAACACGTGGGAATAACCCATTAAATAAGAATGCTACAATCCCAACGAAGACTAATCCAGTTGAAATAAAAGATAATCCTTCTTTGTCTTTATAAGTGCCATAAGCAGAAAGTGCTGCAAAAACAACAATTAAAACTAAAAGAATCAATGAAGATATAAAACGTTCAGTAAAGAAATCTGTTTTCAAATAAGCTAAGATAGCAAAAACAACTAATCCAGCAAATAATACTGGGTATAATTTTTTAGCAATAGCTAATGAACGTTCACGCACCGCTCCTTCTGTTTTTAATCGTAAGTAGTTTAATCCGTGTAAGAAACTAACTAAAGTCACTGCCACTCCACCAACGATAGAAAATAGGTTCACGTAATCAGTAAATGATGCATTCATTACGTTTTTAGATGCATCCATTGGTAGACCCATTACTAAGTCAACAAACATCATACCAAATAGAAATGGGACAATCACACTACCTAAAAACAATGCCCATTCCCAAGTATTACGTTCTTTCGCATTTTCAGAACTACTTCGGAACTTAAATGATACCCCGCGGATAATCAATCCTACTAAAATAAATAATAAAATTAAGTAGAATCCACTAAATAGTGACGCGTACCATTCCGGGAAAGAGGCAAACATTGCCCCACCAGCTGTAATTAACCATACTAAGTTACTTTCCCAAATAGGTCCAATTGTTTCAATGACTTGGTCACGTTCACGTTTATTACGTGCAACCAATTTAACTGACATCCCAACACCAAAGTCAAATCCTTCTAAGAAGAAGAATCCTGAAAATAAGACACCAATTAAAATAAACCATAAAAATTGTAAATTACTCATTTTACAGAACCCCCTTTGCAAATGGATCTATACCATCTTTTTTCGCTTCAGATGGATCCACATAGTAAGGCCCTTTTTTAACAGCACGTTTACAGAATACAAACATCACATAACCTAATACACTGAATAATAAGAAGTAAACAATGTTACTAATTAATAATGATGTTGCTGATACACCAGGAGACACACTATCTGCGATTGTAAATAGTCCATAAACAGTCCATGGTGAACGTCCTAATTCAGTTACTAACCAACCGAATGTGTTTGAAATGAATGGGAAACTAATGCCTGCTACAAATAGCCATAGTAACCATTTCATATTTTGAATCTTGTTTTTATGAAGCAAGAATAGTCCCACAATAGCCATTAATGCCATTAGTGTACCAAAACCTGCCATGAATCTGAATCCCCAGAAAAGAGTCTTAACTGGTAAATAGTAATCCATCTCTGAACCAAATTTGGCATCGTATTCATCATGTAGATTTTTATTTGCTTGGTCCATTCCGATGTACTTCTCTTCTCCACCTAAAAGTGTTAGTAAGTATGGCACAGAAATTTCCCATTTTGTTTCTTTATCTTTCGTATCGATTGATGCAATAATGTTCCATGGTGCAGGAGAAGTTGTATCTTCATAGATACCTTCCATTGCTGCAAATTTCATTGGTTGATCGTTTGCAACAGCGATCATTTGTTGGTGACCAGCACCAATTGTTAAAATTGAACCAACTAATCCTAAAATCAATCCAATGTTCATTGATTTTTTAAAGAATTCCATGTCTTTGTTTTTAAGCATTTTCCATGCTGATGAACCTGCAATCACAAATCCACCGGTTACAATTGCACCAAATAATACGTGAGGGTATTCTACCCATAATTGATGATTTTTTAGTAAACCAACAAAGCTTGTTAATTCTGCACGACCAGTTGCTTCGTTGATTGAATAAGAAACAGGATTTTGCATGAATGAGTTCGCTGCAAGAATCCAAAGGGCTGATAGTGCTGTACCGATTGAAACTAACCAAATAAATAATAAATGCAGTTTTTCGTTAAACTTGTCCCAACCAAACATCCATAAACCAATAAACGTTGATTCCATAAAGAATGCTAATAGTGCTTCAACTGCTAAAGGTGCTCCAAAAATATCCCCCATAAAACGAGAGTATTCAGACCAGTTCATTCCAAATTGAAACTCTTGGATAAGCCCTGTTACAACCCCTACGGCAAAACCAATTAAAAAGATGTTACCCCAGAATTTTGCCATATCTTTATAGATTTGTTCTTTTTTAACAACATACATTGTCTCCATTACCGCAACAGCGAATGCCATCCCGATAGACATTGGCACGAAAAAGAAATGGAAGACAGTTGTCATACCAAACTGGAACCGTGCCAAAAATTCGATATCCATAAATAATCCTCCTTATATAAATCTATTTAACAAACTCATTATACCCGATAGGTCAAGTAGTTTCAAAACTTTTTCAACTCGTTATCAAGTAATAATAAATTTAAACAACGTTTTTTACACACATTATCTCATTGTGACAAATTCTTCTGCTCCTGTTGGATGGATGGCAACAGTTTGATCAAAATCAGCTTTAGTTGCACCCATTCTTACAGCAACCGCAAATCCCTGTAGCATCTCGTCAACACCCAATCCAATACCGTGTAATCCAACAATTCGTTCTTCTTTTCCGACACACACAAGCTTCATCCAACATTTTTCGCGAACTTCAGTAATCGCAAACTGCATTGGTGTAAATCTAGACGTATATATTTTAACATCCTCACCATATTGTTCTCTAGCTTCTTTTTCTGTTAAACCAACTGTTCCAATCGCTGGATGTGAAAATACAACTGTTGGAACGGTATGATACTCTAAATATAAATTATCTTGATTGTTAAATAATCGTTCGGATAATCTTCGTCCTGCTGCAATTGCTACAGGTGTTAAATTAATTTTATCAATGACATCTCCAACAGCATAAATACCTTCTTGTGTGGTATTTTGATACTGGTCTACTTTTATTGCACCTTTATCCGTTAATTCAACATCTGTCACATCAAGGTTTAACTCATCCATATTTGGCACTCGACCAATTGCCCAGACAATTTCATCTACCTCGATTGATTTTCCATTTTCAAAGGACAAAACGTAACCAGAAGCTGTTTTTTCAACACTCTTTGGTACACTATTTGCATGTAAATTCATGCCACTTTTCTCATAACTTTCAGTCAACCCTTGAATTAATAAGTCATCGAATTCACGTAAAAAGGTGTCACGTCTAAATGCCAAATGAGTCGTTGCTCCTAAGCCATGTAATACGCCAGCGATTTCCACTGCAATATAACCAGCTCCAACTACCGCTACACGTTTTGGTAGTTCTGTTAACTCAAAAAAGCCATTTGAATCAATACCATATTCTGCACCGGGAATATTCGGACGAATAATTTTCCCACCTGTCGCAATTAAAATATGAGGAGCAGTAAATGTTTCTCCATTTACTTCGACCACACTTTTTTCTTTAAATTTAGCGTAACCCTTAATATGAGTCACTCCATTACTTTCTAGCCCCTTTAAATACAAACCATTCAATCGTTTGATATACGTTTGGCGATTTTCGACTAAACGAGCCATGTCAAATCCGTCAACTGTTACATCAAAACCATATTCATAGGCTTGATGGTGTAGCATGTCATTCATTTGAGATGCTGACCACATCACTTTTTTAGGAACACATCCAACATTGACACATGTTCCACCAAGCTCGTTTCCTTCTATTAATAACACTTTAGCCCCATGCATACCTGCTCTATTAGCAGAAGCTATTCCACCACTACCTCCACCAATCACTATATAATCAAATGTTTTCATCCATTTTCTCCCTTCTTACTTCTGTTTACGAATCATATCACCAGGTCTAACTGGTTGTGCGACTGGCATTTTGACAATCATCATAGCATTTGGTGCTTTTTCAATTGATTCACCGTCTTCATTCCACATCTCTTTTATATCTTGTTCAAAGTGAGTAAATCCAGGTCCGTAAAATTCAATATGATCTTCGATTCTGAAATGATTTCGTTGTCTGATAGTAGCAATTTTAGTTTCGTCATCATATTCTAACACTTCACCAATGAACTTATACACTGGGATTTTCCGACGTTTTCCAAATAATTGTTCCTCATCTGTTGGAATATGATAATAAAAACCAGTTGCTAATTCTCGTTGTGCCACTTTCCACAGTTCATCAATCCACTCTTGTTTACACACATAATTTTCCGGATCAGCCATGTAGCTATCAACTGCTTTTTTATAGACATTAGATACCGTTGATACATAATGAATCGACTTCATGCGTCCTTCAATTTTTAGACTATCGACACCGTTTTTTACTAAATCAGGAATGTGTTCGATCATTGACATATCCACCGCACTCATTGAAAACGGCTCACTCACTTCTCCAGTGTCTGTTAATGAACGTCTTTCTTCACCAAATGGCATATCAAACAAATCATATTTCCAACGACATGATTGTGAACACCCACCACGGTTAGCATCTCTGTGACTCATATGATTTGATAAGGTACAACGACCTGAATAGGAAATACACATCGCACCATGAATAAAGGCTTCAATTTCAATATCCGTATTCTCACGAATTTTCGCTACCTCGTCCATTGAGACCTCACGACCTAACACCACTCGTTCTAGTCCTTCATTTTTCCAAAACTCTAATGTTTCAAAATTTGTCGCAGAAGATTGTGTCGACAAATGAACCGGTAAACCTGGTGCTTCAGTAATGCATACTTCAATTAATGCTGGGTCAGAGACGATTACCGCACTAATGCCAATATCTCGCAATTTTCTAAAAAACTCACCAGCTCCTTTGGCATCTCCTTCATGCGTCACCATGTTAGCCGCCACATAAACTTTTGCTCCTCGCTCTTTAGCAAATGCGACACCTTCTTCCATTTCTTCATAAGAAAAGTTCCCAGCACGACTTCTTAGGCCATAAGCATTTCCACCAATATACACAGCATCTGCCCCGTAATGTATCGCAATTTTCAATTTTTCAAGTGTACCAGCTGGAGCCAGTACTTCTGGTCGTTTCAATGTATTTGTCATCTTTACTCTCTCCTATTTTATTTCCTCAGGATCTAAATAATAAAAGCCAGTATCCAAACTTCTTCCTTTTGGATGATGTTCCATAATCGTTTTTTGTAGCGATTTTGCCAAATCCTGTGTCCAAGTGTCTCCAATCAACGCTTTTTTAGCTGTAATAAAACTTGAAACAATACTCACAAAATCTTCCCCAGGAGTATACATACCATCTAATTTCCAATGTCTTAAACCAGCATCATATAATTCTTTTAATTCAAACATTAAGTCTACATCATTTGTGGCATAAATGTGTGTCCCATGCTTATCCTCGAAAATAGAATAATGCGTTTCTTCATCTTTAGGTTCAGATATAAACAACCCATCTTCTTTAGAAACATTGTCTTGTTGCTTCGTAAAATTAAAATAATTTGTAAGCAGTGGGCGTTTTGAGTGATGGATACACGTCGCACCATACACTAAAACTTCAGTAAAGACTTGCGAATCTTTGGCAATTTGTTGCAACTCCTCAAACGGAATTTCTCTAGCTAAAATTGCACCAGTTGCCCCACGTTTGGCCCAAAAGTTTACTTGCCTTGAACTAGTCACCATTGTTTCAGCATTATATACATAAGGTAGTTTATATCCATCTCGTTGTAAGACATAAATCACACCAGGATCGCCTACAATAATATCATCTACTCCAATTGATTCTAAAAAACCCAAATATTCAGGAATAAGCTCCATTTTATCTGGATGCATAATCGCACTCACCGCAACACGAGCTTTTTTTCCTTTACTATGAGCTAATTGAACCAATTCAGTCATTTCTTCTCTTGTGAAATAATGCGGTAAACGTAACCCAAATTCTTCTTCTCCAAAACAAATTACATCAATATCCAATTCGACCAGTTGACGTGCCTGTTCTAATGAGTCCACTGTCGTACTTATCTCTATCATTCTAGACACTCCTATCCTTTATAAACACTTTTTATCCTAACATATTGCATAGATAAACCGCAAACTTTCACAAGGTAAAAGCGCTAGTTATTTAACTAACTAACGCTTGTTTGTTACACTTTTTCTACCTTTTTTACTTTTGTATTAATTTTCCCTTTTGATGCACCAAGAGTCACTATATCTCCTGTTTGAAGTTCACCTGACAAGAGTAATTCACTTAGTCTATCTTCGACTTCTTTTTGCAAAGCACGACGAATTGGACGAGCTCCGTATTCCGGATCAAACCCTTCACTACTGATAACATCAATAGCTGCTGAAGTTAATTTTAATGTAATATCTTGTTCTTTTAATCTCTCAACAACATCTTTAGACATGATTTTCACGATATCATGTAATTGTTGTTTATTTAATGAGTGGAATACGACCACTTCATCTACACGATTTAAAAATTCCGGTCTAAATGATTTTTTCAATTCTTCTAATATACGAGATTTCATCGCTTTATAATCTTTGGTTTCATCTGCTACACCAAATCCAACAGTCTTTTCATCTCGTAAAGAAGTAGCGCCGATATTTGATGTCATGATAATAATTGTATTTTTAAAATCTACTTTACGACCTTTGGCATCAGTTAAATGCCCATCATCTAGTACTTGCAACAACACATTAAACACATCAGGATGGGCTTTTTCTACCTCATCAAGTAATACAACAGAATATGGTTTTTGACGAATTAGCTCAGTCAATTGTCCTCCTTCATCATAACCAACATATCCTGGAGGGGAGCCGACTAAACGACTTGTACTATGTTTTTCCATAAATTCAGACATATCCACTCGAATCAAGGCATCTACTGAACCAAACATCACTTCAGCAATTGTTTTAGCTAGTTCTGTTTTCCCAACACCTGTTGGCCCTAAAAACATAAATGACCCAATTGGACGATTAGGACTCTTCAATCCACTTCGCGCACGTCGAATAGCACGTGAAACAGATTCTACAGCCTCTTCTTGGCCGACAACACGTTCATGCATGACCTTTTCCAAATCAAGTAATCGTTCACTCTCTTTTTTTTCTAACTGTGTTAAAGGAATACCAGTCCATTGAGAAATGACAGATTCAATATCTTCTTCGGTCACTTTTTGTGTATAACCAGTTGATTCTTTTTCTTGTTTTTCAACTAATTTTGCTAATTTTTTTAAGGCTTTCTTTTCTATCTCTCGAATTTCAACCACTTCGGCAAAATTTTGTGAGATAATCGCTTCTTCTTTTTCCTTATAGATATCAGCTAATACCTGTTGTTGTTTCACTATTGGAGACGGTTTTTCCGCTTGATTCAAGCGTACTTTGGCAGCTGCCTCATCTATCAAATCAATAGCTTTATCAGGAAGCTGACGATCATTAATGTAACGAATAGATAATTTTGCAGCTGCCTCAATAGCTTCTTGTGTAATCGCTACTTGATGATGTTCTTCATATTGTGCTTTTAACCCTGATAAAATTTCAATTGTTTCTTCTTCATTTGGCTCATCCACTAAAACTTTAGCAAAACGTCTTTCTAATGCAGGATCTTTTTCAATATATTTTTGATATTCATCTAATGTTGTAGCCCCTATGGTTTGTAATTCACCACGAGCAAGAGCTGGTTTTAAAATATTAGACGCATCAATCGCACCTTCAGCTCCGCCAGCGCCAATCAACGTATGTAATTCATCAATAAACAAAATAACTTCGCCATCATAATAAATTTCATCCACTAATTTTTTCATTCGATCTTCAAATTCACCACGATATTTTGTTCCTGCAACTACTGCTCCCATATCAAGCATCATTACTCGTTTATTTCTCATATCTTTTGGAACATTTGCCGCAACAATGCGTTGTGCTAATCCTTCAGCAATTGCCGTTTTACCGACTCCAGGCTCGCCAACTAATACCGGGTTATTTTTTGTACGACGACTCAATATTTGGATTAGTCTTTCCACTTCGGTATCTCGACCAACTAACGGATCCAATCGTTTTTCTCTAGCACTTTGAGTTAAATCTCTAGCTAATGAATCTAGTGTTGGTGTTCCTTCATTTGTCGATGGTTTTCCCGTTTTACGAACTTTTCCGTTTTTATTGTTTTCCGTAATACCAATTCGTTTTAAAATATCTTTACGTAATTTAGGTAATTCTACTCCTAGATTCTTCAAAATTCTAGCAGATAACAATGTATCTTCTCTAATTAACGCTAGTAAAATATGTTCAGTTCCGATACTTGGTGCACCTAGTCGTTTTGCCTCCTCACCAGCAAAAGCTAACACATCCTTTGCTCTAGGTGAATATGGTAAAAGCTGACCTTTTTTGGTTTTATAGCTACCATATTGAACAACCTGCTCAATCTCTTCAAATATGATTTCTTCGTCTATGTTTAATTTTCTAATTGCTTTTCCGCCAACTCCTCTTGGCTCTTTAACTAATCCTAATAAGAAATCCTCTGTTCCCACAGCATCATGCTTAAAATATCTAGCACTTTCTTGTGCCAATTCAAGTACATCATTTGCACGTTTCGTAAATAATTCGCTCATCTAAGTTCCTCTCTTTCTTTATATGTGAGACGCTCTATAATAGCAATCATCATATTAGATCTTAACAGTCTTTCTTCAGAAGAACGGCTAATTCCATTTAATTTAAAGGCTGCTTGCAATAAATGCTTTTCATGTAACGTAATAATATCATTATCATGTAGTTCATTTAAAATAGCAAATGCCTCACTCTCTGTCAAACCATTACTAATCATTTCAGGTATTTCTTCACACAATTTAGTTTTATATTGAATTAACTTTACCTTAACAATTCGAATATAGCCACCACCGCCACGCTTACTTTCTACCCTGTATCCTTTTGGAATCGTGAATCTCGTATTTATCACATAATTAATTTGCGAAGGGACGCAATTAAACTGATTAGCAAGTTCCGCTCGTTTAATTTCTATAATATCTTCATTGGCCAACAATTCTTTTAGATGCTCTTCTATAATATCTGACATGTTTTTATTCTCCATTAGATTACCCCCTCTTACTACTCAATTGACTTATATTGACCTTTATTATACTAAAAATTTATCAATATTTATAATAATACGATTTATATAAATTCTCTCATTAGTCAATTGTAAAATTAAGCTAGACAACTAAAAAAATCATTTATGATACACTCTAATTGTCTTTCCAACTAAAGAAAACAAGGAGTTTAATCACAAATGCCCTATATACATCTGACTACAGACGAGCTAGTTTTGATAGAATCTTATTACCATCAAAATAAAAAAGGAACATACATTCCTCAATAGTCGAAACGAGAAAAACAGACTATTTATAATGTTTACAAAGCTTTTGACGAGGGGCTATCTGCACTAGATTACTATAAAAGATACAAAAACAATAAAAAGAATTGTGGCAGACGTCCTATTTCTTTATCTAATAATGAAACAGAATACATTAAAAAGAAGATTGTTCAAGGATGGACTCTAGATGTCATTATTGGTCGTGCTGAGTTTCCTGTTTCATGTTCTATCAGTACTATTTAAACAAGGTCTGTTTTAGTTGACCGTATTACCTATGAAAGGTAAAAGGAAAGCGAATAGTTATCAAACAAGTATTTAAAAGAACCATCCAACAACGTAATAAGGACTATGCAAATCTTAGAACTTTTAACTGAAAAAATATCTATGACGTTAATCGCTAAA
>NZ_QRJY01000018.1:0-20010 GCF_003471765.1 Vagococcus sp. AM17-17 | reverse complement strand
TATTGTATAATAAGGTGTAATATCCTTACCACCATCATCTTTTGATTTAGCCAATAACATAGGATCAATCGAATATGTGTCGTATGGCTGCCCTGTTACCTTAGTTGTTTTTACCACTTCTCCAGTTACATTATCTACGAATTCTACTGTTCGCTCCCGATAAGGGTCATACGAAAATCCTTTAAATCGAACAGATTGTTCAGCTGCCAACCCCCCTACTGATCCACTCACTAGAAGTGAACCATATCTATATGATTCAGGCACAGTATACCAGATATCTTGCATCCCACCGAGTGCTGAAACTTGATAATTCAATCTTCTAGAACTAGCATTATAAGTTATGTTGACATCTTTATAATCAGAAACAAAAAAATTGCTTTCAAAAAGACCGATTTTGTTATTCATTTCTCTTTTTCCAAGTCCATTACTATCAGTAGACCACAGCTGATAATATGGTGTATTCGGTGGATCCTCCGCATCATCAGGATTTTGCCAATACTTAACATTATTATCATCTTTAGCATTTTTAAACAAATCGATAACTAATCCCATAGCATTAGGAATTCCTAACATACCTAAACCTTGACCGGACATACCTTTATTTAAGTCTGGCTGCCCTTGATAAAATATAAAACTAAATCCATCAGCAGGTATAGTATTATATTTTTTTACAACCTTAATAGCTGCTTGTAATGAAAAATCTGAATCAAAGGAAAGGTAATCGTTAAATGTAAAACTACCATTCGGAGTACTTGGAATATATTGAGTTAATCTTATATCAACATTATTTGGTGTTTGACTTACCTTTGTAGCAGCACCTTTGAGAGTAAAATTTTCATCAAATTGACTAGGTGTCAATTTAATTGTTTGATTTACAGCAACCACATTTTCAGAGAAAAATACAATATAACCAAAAAATAAAAATGTTATTACTAATTTTTTCATAATATTCTCCCAACATAAATTTTCATTTATTATACCATAAAAAATATTTTTTTTATACTTTATTCGATAGTGAAATTAAGTTAACAGAATGGTCTGTACACTAAATCGTATTAATTGATTAAATTCTATAAGCCATCCATAGAAACCAAGTAGTATCAAATTTTTTCAACTATTTTTTTAGGGCTTGTAGATATAAGGGAGCCATCTAACAAGCAATCAGCTACATTGTTTGGATGAACTTCTAAACCAGCACAACACTCATAAATAATCTCCCTAAAAAATACACTCCTTTCCAAAATAGTTGTAGCACTTTTCCCTTCTACCACTCTGTATACATCATAAATTCTTACATACTTAAGAGTGAGTGAGTTTACATTTGACGTATAGGTTACAAAAAAAGCCAAAGAGATTAACGTCTCTTTGGCTTTTAAGTCATTCAATAACTGAATAAATTATTAGTTGTTACAGTATAATAGTAAAGCAACAAGTAAAAAATCTTATATCAATTTTAGACTTTGCGACACAACCATTTTAAGGTTGACTTGCAACTGTCCAAGTAACAACTCCATGATAGTGAAAATCATTGTCAGTATCATTGACAGCTGATCCTGCTTTGATAATAAATTTATTATCTCCTAAATTGGTAGCAGCTCCATTTTTAGTGTCTGCATTAGATGTCATAATACGAGTTGCATCTGGTGATCCTGCTGGTAAAGTTAATGCATCCTCACCTGCATTACCAAATTGAGTTGTAGTTGATTCTGCTGCTGCTGGATCTACAGCTGCTGGATCTAAATCAGTTACCCCGTTAACAGTTACTTCATTTGTTCCGATAGCATAATCTAATACTTTAGATTTATTAATAACTAAAGACCCTTGTAAATCAGTGGTTTGATCTGCAGATGCGTCACGCGGAATAACATTTCCGTTTTCATCTAATTTGTCGATAGCACTTAATTTACCTTCTAAAATCCATTTTCCAAGTTTAGCATCATCTGTTGCACGGTCATCGGATACAGAAATATATTGTTGTTGTGAATTAGGATTTTCATTATTTAAAATTAATTGTCCTTTTGTTGCAGTCCCTTGGAAATCAAATGATGTTGGTTTGTGTACAATAGCTAATTTACCTTTGTAAGGACCGCCTGTTTCTTCACTACCTTTATCTGGTTTAATTGTAATATTTAGATCTGTTTCCGCAGAAGTTGCATCCGCATGAGATACCACACTGCCTAATAATAGAACTGAAGATAATAACATTGATGATAAAACAACTTTTTTCATTTTTAAACTCCCCTTCTTTATATTAATTTTTTAAAATTAACAAATTAATAATATCATATTTTTGTAAAAATACAACGTTAAAAAAACAAAAAAATAGTTGTATTCAAAAGGAAATAAAAAAAGACTATAATACAAGTCTCTATTTAGACATTAAAGAGCTAAGTTAATTATTAAGTATTAAGCATAATAGTGAGACAATAAGTAAAGAATCTTATGTCATTTTAGAATTTACAACAGAGATAGCTCATGGTTGTTTTGAGCATATTTTATCGCAAAGTCTCTGTTTAAAATCAACTAGCACTATATGTATTAGAATACTATCATAATCCACTATTTATTTATTCTAATGCTTAGTTTATAATTAGTTCATGTAAAGGGGGATATAATTATTGGTAATAAATTTTAAATAAACATTTAGAGTAAAAAAAGAAAATCGGTTCTGTAAAATTAAAGTTACGACACATAAATTTTATAAGAGGACTTTCTGATGAATAATTTTACTACAGAAATTATGAACAAACTAATCAATAAAGAAGATTTAGACGATTTATTTCGTGGTCATCTAGAGCTAGCTGTTCATTCATTATTACAGGCTGAATTGACTGCTTTTCTTGATTATGAAAAATATGATTGTGCTGGTTTTAACACAGATAATTCCCGTAATGATAATTACTCACGTTCTTTAAAAATAGAGTATGGAGAATGAAATTTAATCATATCCAGAGATAGAAATGGTATACGCTTATCAAGAAACACTACCAGCCTATAAAAGAATGGGTAATTCCTTGAAAACGACTATTATACAACTGTTTCAAAAAGGAATAACAATGTCTGAAATATTTAATCTAATTGAAAAAATGGATGATCATTATTAAACGCCAACAACCATTTTCAATAGTTGGTAAAATGGTATATGAAGATGTTTTATTAGTCGTTACATTACTCATTAATCCTGCTATATTAATTTTTTATAACTTTCCTTCTTCAATAAGAAAAACTATCTACTCAACTAAGTTAATTGAGATATTTAATAAGAAATTAAAAAAATATAAAAAGAGAAAAGAACAAGTCCCTAATGAGGAATCTCTGAAAAGATTCCTAGTTTATCAGTCCAATGAATATAACCAAAAATTTCTAGGTAGATTTCATAAAGGATTTAAGTAAATTCAAGATACGTTAGAATCAATACTTTAACTTAAAATAATAGAATGGATTTTCCATTTACATAAAATTATTGACGAAACCAAATAAAATTGATCCAACCCCAATAATTAGCTATTAATTTTGAATATAAGGTATAAAATGATTAAAAAATGAAGGAGATTGATTATGAATAAAATTTTTAACAAATATTCAACTATTTTTTTTATCTTTTTTATTTCATGGATATTATTAATGTTGCATGTACAAAAGTTATTTTACGAGATTCCAGAACTAACTACTGATGGAGCTTCATTAGTTATACAAATGTTAGAGTTTACCACATTTAGATCAAAAGAATTAGTTATTAATACTATAATTTATTTTATTTTATTATCTTTAAATTTGTTGTATATTCAATATATTGTGAGATACCAACCAATAAGGTATAGAAATTTCTTCTTATCTATTAATGTTGTCTTTTTTATTTATTCAATTGTTTTATCTAATATTTTTTATCCGATTACATTATTTATTATTTTTTTAGTATCTATTCTTGTATGGTCGTCACAAAAGGTATATGTAATATTTTCATCTTCATATATCATATATAATGAAGGCGATCTTATTTATTCTAGTGAAATGTTTTATGATGAAGAAACAGCTAAAATGAATTTATATGATTGGTTGAGTAATTTTCATTACCATAATAGTGTTGTTGGAGAAGTTATTAGTGATAATAATAAATTTTACTTTAATATATTTACAAAAAAGAAATTAAAAGTTGCTAGAAAGGAGTTATTTTTCACATGAAAAAGAAATTTAGACTTTTTTGTCTAATCCCTTTCATTTTAGGGATATTTATTATATTGTGTCCATCGAAAGTTTTAGCTGATGACAATTTGGGGATAGGTTTTGAAATAAAACCCATATATTCATCAACTCAAATTGATAATGATAGAGGGTATTATTATATAAAAACATCTCCTGGAGTGAATCAAAAAATAGAATTGGCTGTTTATAACACAGGCGATAAAGAGTTAACGGTTAAGCCTAAAGTTGAAAATGCTATAGCATCTACTCGCGGAACTATAGCCTATAATGCAGATGTAAAGTTAACGGATAAATCACTCCGACAACCCTTAACAGAAATCTTGGTTCCTGATCAAGAAACATTAACAATTGCTCCTGGTAAAGAAGGAATTTTAACATTTACATTAAAAACACCTACAGATTCATATGATGGTGTAAAAATGGGTAGAATTACAGTTGTTGAGGACAATAAGGATAAAAAAAAGAAAGCTGGTGTTTCAACGGAATATCAATATGCTTTAGGAGTTATTTTATCTGAATCTGGCGACGCTTTTAACGATGGTAAGACTCTTAATTTAAATGATGTAAAAGCAACTATTGATCTAGGAAGACGTTCTGTTATAGCTGAAATAATTAACCCTGAACCTAAAACAATTGAAAATTTAAAAGTACGTTCATATGTAACTAAAAAAGGAAGTAATACTAAAATTAAACAAAACAATATTGATAACTTTGTTTTCCCTCCAAATTCAAAATTAAATTTCTCCATTCCATGGGGACTTACTAACTTTGAACCAGGAGAATATATTTTTTATTTTAATGCTGATAATGGGTATGATAACTTTAAATTAAAAAAATCATTCACAATACGCGGTGAGGAAGCAAATAAATTAAATAAAGATGCTGCTTTTAAAGTTAATACTCCGCTATATATCAAAGTGATAATAGTAATCTTAAATGTTTCGTTATTTACAATTGTTATTTTAATAATCATTCGTAATAATAGGTGGATGCACATACTAAAAAGAAAAAATAAGAGAAAAAATAAGAGAAAAAATAAGAGAAAAAATAAGAGAAATTAAGAAAAATTACAGAGGAGCAAATAATAAATGAAAAAAAGAAAAAAATTGATATTATCCTTAATATTACTATTTTTTGTTTACTGCTCGTTAAATGAAAAAGTTTATGCTAATGAATTACAGGACCATGATAAAAAAACTGAAATGAATATTAAGATTTCTCCTGATGTTACGAAAGATAGTGATAATGGATTAGGAACAATAAATTCTAGTCAGGTTTTATACAGCCCACCTAGAGCAACTAATGTTAATAATTTACCAAAAACAGGTGAAATTGTAACATCCTTTACTCTTATTATTTTAGGATTGTCATTACTAGTTTTTGTATTAGGTATATTTATTAATAAATATATCCTAACAGATTATATAGAAACGGAGGTATATATATGAAAGAATATTTATGGGTTATAATATTGGGAATATGTGGATTATTATTATTATTCCTATTTGTTATGACTATTGCTACTAGTTCACAACTTATTACCAAATTACGATATTCTAAATCGAATTTATTATTGAATTTTTCATTATTAATAGGAGGTATAGTTGATATTGGTTTACTTATTTATCTAGTTATGGATGTTAAATCTCAAATTGAATTAATGAATAATTTATAATTAATATGTCTTTATGAAATTACTTTTTTATTTTTTGTTTCTAAATTAAAAAATAAGTAATTGAAGTCATATTCTGATTAATGTTCTGAGGCTGATCAAAAAGTAAATTTTTAAATAAACATCACTCAACTATAAAAATAGAATCCCATGAAATAAACGTTGTAATTAATGTATTTCATGGGATTTCTTCTATTTTAATAATTTTTTGGTCATCCTCGAAAATATTTTTGAGTTATGTAGACATACGATATTTCGTCTAGCTTAATTTGACAAAGACCTCATAAGAAGTGTCATTTTTATGAGGTCTATTTACTTTTTTATACTTTTGGAGGAATAGAAAATGACGAAAGTAATTACGACAGGAAATTTTAAAGGAGGAGTCGGAAAAACAACTAATGCAGTAATGATTAGTTATGAGCTATCCATGTTAGGTTATAAAACTCTTTTAGTTGATTTTGATACCCAAGCAAATGGAACTGATATGCTTAATAATACTTTAATCTCTGTTCATTCTAAATATCCTGATTTTAAAATGAGTGTAGGAAAAGCATTACAAACTGATACTCTTAATGAAGCTATAATTGAATTTAATGAAAATTTAGACTATCTTCCATCGTTTACTGATTTACAAAATTATGAAAAATTTTTATTTGATAATTTTGCGACAGATTATGAACAAGACTTTAATTTTAAAAAACATTTGAATAAAATTAAGATTAATTATGATTATGTTATCATTGATGTTCCACCTCAATTGAATAAATTTACAGATTCAGCTTTAGTTGCAAGTGACGGTTCTGTTGCAAACTTTAAAAGTACAAATCAAATAAAAATTTTTTTAAAACGAACTTCACTAAAATGAGAATAATAATGAACTCAAACCCTTGTTAAATCAACAAATAAAACAACCGACCTAATTTATACAATCATTAGGTCGGTTTATTCATGTTTTTAGGTAAAATATGCAAGATTCTACTTTAAAGATGATAGATAAAATCATTTTAAAAAATAATAATAAAACAGGAGACCATTGAATTGAAATTAATACCGATAACACAGTCATAATTATTTTATTTATCTATTCTAATCTATCCAGCTGTTTTATAAAGAGAATGATTAAAAATATACGTAACAAAATAATGATATACTATGATAAAAGTATTTGACATTGCCTATATGACAAATGGATTAGGCTGTTTTATCCATAATCTAAATCTACCCCTACAATGAAAACTAAGGAGATTGATATGAATATTTCAGATAAACTAAAAAATAATCGTAAACAAGCAGGTTTGACTCAAGAAGAAATTGCTCAAACATTACATGTTTCTAGACAAACAATTTCTAACTGGGAAACAGGTAGAAGTATTCGTGATATTTATAGTTTAGTAGAATTAAGTAATATTTATGATATTTCCTTAGATCATTTAGTGAAGGAGGATATCATCATGATGAATGAATTAAAAAAAGAGAATAAAGAGAAAAAAATAATCAATCGAGCTATTATTTCAAGTGCTGTCGGAGTAATACTAATGATAATCAGCTCGTTTATTAAAAGCTCTCATATTCAAGATTTTTCTAGAGGGTTTGGAATGGGCTTGTTACTAACGAGTGCTATTGTTTTAATCTTAACTAAAGTTCTACGAGGAATTTATAAATGAGGCTGACCCAAAAGTCTAAAAATAGAAAAAATCCCATGAAATAAGTTTATTAAAATCTTGATTTCATGGGATTTCTATTTTATTAGTTTAGTGATTTTTATTTAAAAAGTGACTTTTCGATCAGCCTTTATTTATTTACAGTATATAAACGTGAGTTAGGATATAAAATTCTGCTCAAAATATTTTAAGGATATAAATATCCAGTTAGCCGAATAGCCTAGAAAAAAAGCTTTTTTTCTTTTGTTTATTATCAACTTCTTCATTGTCTAAGATTGTCTCTTTTTCTTCTTGTACAGTCTCAGACTTGTCTTGAATATGTTTTAGACTTTCTATATACAAATTATTGTCTTGTAGTTGTTTAGTTAAAAGTTGTTGATTTTTCGTCAACTCAGCCAATGTTTCATTAGATTCTTTAAACCCTTCAGCTAGCTTATTATAGTTATCTTGAAGAATATCAAATTGTCTATTTCGAGTATCTAATTCTTTCTTTAACAAGTCTATCGCCATTAAGACATCTTTGTCTGAATCTTGTACATTAATTGTATTAACATTGTCTGATTTCTGTCTTTCTAGTGTCTCACTAGATGAAGTAATTCCTCTTAATTCTAATATGTATTGTATTCCTACATCTGTTAATTTCTTCGTTCCTGTTGAACTGTCAACACACTCATTATATAAATCAATATTTGTTTCCTCTAAATCATTCATTATCGAATAAACAGATGCTCTGGGAACATTGTACTGTTTAGAAAACTTTCCAAACGTCAACATATTAATTACTTCCTTTCAGCCAATTATACATAGGTACTTTTGGTAAATCCTCTTGAACAATCTTATCCTGTTTATCAAACAAAAATTTAAGTCTTACTACAGATCTACCTTTTTTGATTTTTTCAACTCTAATATTTTTAAAAATATTATTTAACTCTTCCATTGCAGGATTCAAAACTTGTCTGTCTATATCCGTCATTCTATAACTGTCTGGTATGTCTAATATCTGTCTAAAACTATCCATATTAACCACATAAAAACCAGTGTCTCTATACTGTTTAAGTAGTCTATAAAGTGTCTTAGTGTATCTACTACTAAGAGTTGTAAACTCTTTTAATTCATACTTAGTAAATTCAATTTGTAAATCATTTAAAATGTATTCTAAATCTGGATTAACTCGGATAGACACTTCTTGTTTATTTTCGTCTATTGAAAATTTGGTAAATAATACAAAGTACTCTGTTAAACCTTTTTCTTTTGTTCTATAGGTTAACGTCAACAGCTTTTGATACATTAAATCAGTATCTTGTATGAATCGACGATAACTTTTATCTGATTGGCCTGATATCTTTTTTAAATTATCAAAACTCAAACGAATATCTTGGTTTCCTTTATCTTTCATCTTGCTGCATACTGCAAAAAATATATCCATTTCAACAGATCTAAATTTTTTCAACGGTACAAGATTTAGATCATTTCTGTATACAACTGTCTCGTTAGACTCCATATTATCACCTCTTAGACAATATTATACAGATAAAATAAGGATATAACAATAATTTTTTATAGTTTAATAGACTTCTTTTTTGGTAATTTATATCCTCGTTCTGGATATTTATATCCTTATACCGGTAATTTATATCCTCGTTCTGGATATTTATATCCTTATACCCCTGTTCAGACTTACTCTACCAAGGGACACAGCCTTCCTACAAAGTACTTACAAAGATTTACAAAGTAATACAATAATATTAAATAAAGTAAAATCTATGTATTCTTAAATCAACATCATTATTTATAACTACTCTACATATTGTCGCAAACATAAAATGATAGATGATACCTAATATCGCTATGTTTTTTGATATCATAACTCATAATGAAATAAAGGAGGTTAGGTTTTATGAATATTTCAGAAGAAATTAAAAATCAACGATTAAAAAATAATTTGACGCAAGAACAATTATCAGAAATCTTAAATGTTTCAAGATCAACCGTTTCAAGTTGGGAAGTAGGAAGAAATTACCCTGATTTAGAAACAATTGTTGCTATTAGTGATTTATTTGATATATCACTAGATAAATTATTGAGAGGAGATAGAAAAATGATAGAACAAATTACGGATGATACAAAACTTAGAAAAGTACAAACTAAAAGAATAAAATTATTATCAGTAGGATTGATCTTTATAATAATTGTATTAATCATTCTAGGCTATAAAAGCATTTATAATCAAGAAATTGTAAATGCTAACCAAATAGACTCAATAAAAATGACAGACAGAGGTGAAGTTCTAATAAAAACAAATCTCCCCTTTTATAGAAGTACAGACGAAATAGCGATGGCTGAAAATGTAAAGAATTCTAATACCATGGATATTAGAATTGGTAGTAAATTTGATTGGACTTTAAAGAATGATGAAGTAGTAGAGGTTCATCCATACACTTTTCCTAATTTAAAACAAATTAATATTGTAAATAAATACGGAGAGATTATTAAAACCTTCTTGATTAAATAGATAATCTATTAATTATAAGGGCCTCAGAATCGATTCTGAGGCCTTTAAATTTATTTTACGATAATTATACCTGTTTTATTTAAAATTTGTCAGAATTAACATAAATCACGTTATGCATAGTTAAAAATCAGATGTTATACTTATCATAACCACTTGATATAAGTGTTATAGAAAGTAAGTTTTTAACATACTCCTCAATCCATTAATCTATATTTTCTCAATTATTTGAGAAAATATAGATTAATAAATAACAACAGGTCCATAAGGTTTCCTACTAAAAATCGAAAGATAAAAACCTTAAATATAATATACAAGGATAAGAACATGAATACATACAATAAAAAAGATAATCCATTTTTAGTGAAAATTAATAGTGAATTACATTTTAACATCGAGGATATTATTATTCTAATTTGTTCTATTTTTATTGCATCTATTGGTTTGAATATGAATTCAACACCAATTGTTATAGGAGCAATGCTTATTTCTCCTCTAATGACTTCTGTGATAGGGATAGGAATTAGTTTGGCTTTTCAAGACACTTCCATTTTAAGAAAATCAATAACCTTACTAGCGCTACAAGTAATTGTCAGTCTAGTTGTTTCAACGCTATATTTTTCTTTCTCACCACTTACTTATGCAAGTAGTGAAATAATAGCCAGAACAAATCCTACAATCTGGGATGTTGTGATTGCTTTTACAGGAGGAGTAGCTGGTGTAATAGGGTTTAAGAAAAAAACTGCTAATAATATTGTTCCTGGAGTTGCTATTGCTACAGCACTTATGCCACCTCTTTGTACATTGGGATATGCTATTTCAATTCAGAGTATGACTTATATTTTTGGTGCGTTCTATTTGTTTGTTATTAATATCTTTTTCATCAGTCTTTCGACATTTATAACTGTTTATATTTTTGAAGCAAAACATGATAAGCAGATTGATTCAATAAAAAAGAAATCAACAAATGCAATGTTCATTATCTTGACGATTATTATTATTATACCTAGTATTTATACGGCTTCGTCAATGGTCAAAGATTCATTAAATGAAAATAATTTAAATCGATTTATTGAAAGTGAATTAAAAGACTCACTGATTTTAGAAAAGAAAATCTCAAAAGAAAAAAAAACAATTCATTTAACATTATCAGATACAAGTATCAATGATACTAAATTACAAAGTTTACAGAATAAATTACCAGAATATCATCTAGGTAATATGGATTTAAATATTAAACAAATTACTGAAACAGATAGTTTATCTGGAAAAGAATTAGAACATTTAATTCGACAGCTGATTGACTCAGAAACTTCTGTGAGACCGTCCGTCAAGGAAGACCCCCAGACTCTAGAGGACTTCATTATTGAAAAAAACAAAATAATAAAAACAAACTTTCCACTTGATATTAAAAAATTATATATGAATTCAGAAGTAGCTAGTAATGAAAAACAAATTAAAAACGTGCTAACCATAGAGCTTAAATCCAATCTTACGAAGAGTTTGGAAAGTGACATAGAAAGCTATGTTTTAGATACTTATAATAATAAGATAGATAATTTATCAATAGTATTTAAGGAAGATGAGAATTAGATAAAGCGAAGATTGAAAATGGCTATGAGTTAGTCAAGAAAAGTTAACACGTGCTTAATAGATATAACAATAGGTATAGAGAACAGTTTTTGACAAACATAAATTCAAAAAAAAGATAAAAAGGAGTGAGAGAAAACCACTCTCACATTTTACTTAAAGCAGTCGCTTACGCTCCTTTGCTAAAATATTAAACCTTTCTTTAAAGAAATTCTTTGGATAGCTTTAAAATACAAAAAAAGAGGTCTCTACGCTCTTTTAGTATAAAATCTTTATAGAAACTAATAAAACGTCTTTCAGACGGTCAGGGCAATCCTTAACAACCCTAAAACAATTTTTAAAAGATTATGCTATATTATTTAATGGCACATAGCCTATTTCAATTTGAAAGGGGGTGCTAGATATATGTTTGAACAAATCTTCTTGTTATTCGCCACGACTGTTTTTACAACCGTAATTTCAGTTATAGCTAAAAAGTTATTCAATCGTTGGTTTGACGATAAAGATGGTGAATAAAGGCATAGTGCCAACAAACCTACACGCTAGAACTTCGCACTAGTGTAAAAAAAGCCACTACCTTGGCAGAGGTAGTGGCTTTTGTGCTAGATATACTAGCAAATCTTCTTGTTTTCGCATATTTATTATATCATGATTCTAAATAACAATCAAAATCCATTGTTTACATATTTTTTTATTACTTAACACTATTCCAAAACTTATCACCCCATGCACATATATTATCGACTATTGGTAATAATTCCATTCCAATATCTGTTAGTTGATATTCAACTTTTGGAGGAACTACAGGGTATACAGTTCGTTTAACTATGTTGTCTTTTTCTAATTCACGTAACTGCCTAATAATCATTCTTTGATTAATATCTGGCAGCATCTTTTCTATTTCGCTTAATCGTAATATAGGTTTTTGTAACAAAGACCAGACAATTGCTATTTTATATTTTCCGCCAATAACAGACATAGCTAAATCCTTAGTATTGACAAAATACTTTTCATTGTAATTATACATAAAAGGAACCTCATTTATTATTTTTGATTTATATTTTTAGAAATTATATCAATTAAAATTTATAGTGTCAAAAACGTCAGTATTGATTTTGTTGTCATTGTTTATATAATAAAGCAATAACGTACAAAAAGTATTTTAATAAATAAGATAGATGAGTAATCTAATTATGAAAATGGATGGAGAATAGTTATGAAAAGTAGAGCTGCTGTTGCATTTGGTCCAAATAAACCATTAGAAATTGTAGAGATTGATGTGGAAGATCCAAAAGAAAATGAAGTTATGGTTAAAATATTGTATACATCTGTCTGCCATACAGATGCTTATACTTTATCAGGTGAAGATCCTGAAGGTGTATTTCCTGTTGTGTTAGGACATGAGGGAGCTGGAGTCGTTGTAAAAGTTGGTTCTGATGTTACATCAGTTAAAGAAGGAGATCACGTTATACCTTTATACACAGCAGAATGTGGTAAATGTAAATTTTGTTTATCTGGAAAAACAAATTTATGTTCTGCTGTAAGAGAATCACAGGGAAAAGGAGTAATGCCTGATGGTACAACTCGTTTTTCATATAACGGTGAACCAATTTATCATTACATGGGTACCAGTACTTTTAGTGAGTATACAGTAGTAAACGAAATTAATTTAGTGAAAATAAATGAAAATGCACCATTAGAAAAAGTTGGATTGCTAGGTTGTGGTGTTACAACAGGTATAGGTGCAGTTGAAAATACAGCAAAAGTCGAAGAAGGGGCTATTACTGCTGTATTTGGTTTAGGAGCTATTGGTCTTGCAGTTATTCAAGGTTTAAAGAAAGTTAATGCTCAACGTATTATTGCAGTCGATACGAATCCTGACAAATGGGAATTAGCGAAAAAGATGGGAGCTACTGACTTTGTAAATCCTAAAGATTATGAAAAACCAATACAAGAAGTAATAGTTGAAATGACAGATGGAGGTGTAGACTATAGTTTCGAATGCATTGGAAATGTTGAAGTAATGCGATCTGCATTAGAATCATGCCATAAAGGATGGGGAGAGAGTATTATTATTGGAGTTGCTGGAGCAGGAAAAGAGATTCACACGCGCCCATTCCAATTAGTAACAGGACGTGTATGGAAAGGCTCTGCTTTTGGAGGAGTGAAAGGTCGAACTCAATTACCTGGCATGGTTGAAGAATTTATGGATGGAAAGATTGATTTAGATTCGTTTATTACACATAGACTAAGTTTCTCTCAAATTAATGAATCATTTGAGTTACTGCATAACGGTGAATCAATTCGAACTATGTTAACTTATGGAGATTAGATGTATGGACTTGAAAATATTGGAAATTCATACTTCTTTTGGTGGAAAGCAAATTAAATACCAGCATACTTCAAAAATTTTGAAATGTGAAATGATATTTAGTTTATTTTTACCAGAATCTAAATCAGAAACAGTTCCACTTATTTGGTGGTTGGCAGGTTTAACTTGTACAGATGATAATTTTAGTCAAAAAGGAGCATTTCAGAAATATGCCTCTGAGCAAAACGTTGCATTTATTATGCCAGATACATCACCTAGAGGCAATGTTGCTGATAGTGATGACTGGGATTTAGGACAGGGAGCTAGTTTTTATATAAATGCTACTTTAGAACCATGGAAAGAAAATTTTCAAATGTATGATTATCTAACTAAAGAACTTCCTGAATTGGTGTACACTTTAATTCCAAATTTCTCAGGAAAAGAAAGCATTATGGGACATTCAATGGGAGGTCATGGTGCATTAGTACTTGGGCTAAGAAATCCAAACCGATTTGTTTCTATCTCAGCATTTGCTCCAATATCTAATCCAAGCAACGTTCCTTGGGGAAAAAAAGCCTTCTCCTCTTATTTAGGAAATGATAAGTCAGCATGGAAAGAATGGGATGCTACAGAAATTATAAAAAAATCAACCAAAAATAATGTTCCGATATTAATAACACAAGGTACAGATGATAACTTCTATGAGTTACAGTTAGATGAAGAAGCATTTTTATCTGCTGCTAAAAATGTTGATAGAGACGTAACATATAAAAGAGAAATAGGTTATGATCATAGTTATTTTACTATAGCAACATTTATTGAAAGTCATATTAAATTTCATTTAAGAGAATTAAAAAAAATATGAAAGGAAAGCCTTCAGAATTATACTGAAGGCTTTAAGTATTTTGTAGAGTTAATATAAATCAAATTATACCTAGTGAAATCAAAGACAATCAAACTTGTACTTGATTATTACAATCTGTTTATATATAATCAAGTATGAACTTGAATGAGTGATTTTGGAGGAATAAACGTGACAAATGAAATATGTGAGATTACTTGTATTCATGAGGAGCAAGTAACTAATTCAAAAGAGAGATTAAAAAATACTAATAGCAAAGATCTAAGTTCTTTATTTAAAATTTTATCAGATGAAAATAGATTCAAAATATTACATGCTTTAGCTTATGAAGATCAACTATGTGTATGTGACGTAGCCAATATTATTGGAGCAACTATGGCAAATACATCACATCATTTGCAATCATTAAAAAAATTAGGTGTTGTAGATAGTAAAAAAATAGGCAAATTAGTTTATTATTTTAGTTCTGATGATAGGATTGTTGAATTGATAAATTTAGGAAAACAACTAGAACAGGGTGATAGCTATGAGTAAAGAAACTTCTAGTAAAACATATCGAGTAGAGGGATTAAGCTGTACGAATTGTGCTGCTAAATTTGAAAAAAATGTTAAAAGTATTGAAGGTGTAACAGATGCAAAAGTAAACTTTGGTGCTGGAAAAATTAAAGTTGAGGGAACATCTTCCATTCAAGAAATTAAGTCTGCTGGAGCTTTTGAAAATCTAATTATTCAAGATGAGGACAATCAAGAATCTGAAGGGGAACAGAAAGATTCTTTCTTGAAACGTAATTGGACATTAGTTATTTCAGTAATATTAATAGCCATAGCTTTTTATTTTAGATCTACTGCAGGCGAGAATGATATCATAACTAAAAGCTTATTTATATCAGCTATCGTTATTGGTGGATTTAGTTTATTTACAGAAGGAATTAAGGATTTACTTAAATTAAACTTTTCAATGGAAGTTTTAATGACAGTAGCAATTATAGGCGCATCAATTATAGGTGAATGGGCTGAAGGTTCTATTGTAGTTATCTTATTCGCTGTTAGTGAAGCCCTTGAACGATTTTCAATGGATAGAGCAAGACAATCTATTCGTTCGTTAATGGATATAGCACCAAAAGAAGCTTTGATTAGAAGAAATAACGAAGAAAAAATGATAAATGTTTCTGACATTCAAATAGGAGATATTATGATTATTAAACCAGGGCAAAAAATAGCTATGGATGGGGTAGTCATTAAAGGACATTCTGCTGTTAATCAAGCAGCAATAACGGGTGAGTCTGTTCCAATTGAAAAACAAATTAAGGACGAAATTTTTGCAGGAACTTTAAATGAAGAGGGAATTTTAGAAGTGGAAGTGACTAAACATGTTAATGATACAACCATTGCTAAAATCATTCATTTAGTGGAAGAAGCACAAGGAGAACGAGCACCTGCACAAGCATTCGTTGATAACTTTGCTAAATACTATACCCCTTCTATCATGGCTATTTCGGCTTTAATTATCATTATTCCACCATTGTTTTTTGGTGGTGATTGGAATAAGTGGTTGTACCAGGGGTTATCACTATTAGTAGTTGGTTGTCCTTGTTCATTAGTTATCTCAACACCTGTTTCAATCGTTTCAGCTATTGGAAATTCAGCTAAAAATGGTGTGCTGGTAAAAGGAGGTATTTATCTCGAAGAAATCGGAGGATTAAAAGCAATCGCTTTTGATAAAACAGGGACTTTAACCAAAGGAACGCCTTCTGTAACAGACTTTGTTGTAAGTGACACAAATCAAGAAAATCAGTACTTATCTATCATTTCAGCGTTAGAAATACTTTCTCAACATCCTTTAGCTTCAGCCATTCTTAAAGAAGCTGATAGAAGAGAGTCAAACTATCAAATGATCGATATTATGAATTTTAAATCAGTAACTGGTAAAGGAATTAAAGGTGATTATCAAGGTACAACTTATTTTGTTGGAAGTCCTAAATTATTTGATTCAGAATTAATTAGGCAAGCTAGTGTCATGAAAAATTATGAGAAGTTACAAGAGCAAGGAAAAACCGTCATGATTTTTGGAACAGCACAAAATATTTTGGCAATTATCGCAGTTGCTGATGAATTAAGAAAGTCAAGTTCAGAAGTAATCGCTAAGCTTCATCAGTTAGGTATTGAACATACAATTATGTTAACTGGTGACAATATCAGAACAGCTAAATCAATTGGAGAACAAGTTGGTGTGACAGACATTAAAGGTGATTTAATGCCACAAGATAAGTTAGATTATATTAAAGAGCTTAAAGAAAAGTATGGAAAAGTGGCTATGGTAGGAGACGGAGTAAATGATGCTCCTGCGTTAGCATCAGCAACTGTTGGGATTGCAATGGGTGGGGCTGGAACAGACACAGCATTAGAAACAGCTGATGTTGCCTTAATGGGTGATGATTTACAAAAGTTGCCATTTATTGTTAATCTTAGTCGAAAAACACTAAAAATCATCAAACAAAATATTACTTTCTCTTTAAGCATTAAATTCTTAGCTTTATTACTAATTATTCCAGGATGGTTATCACTTTGGATTGCTATTGTTGCAGATATGGGAGCAACTTTATTAGTAACACTTAATGGATTGAGATTGATGAAACAGAAGTAAGAAATAGTTATTTATCTCGTTGATTAACATAATCTCGCTTTAAAGAAGTACCACATCTACCAACACGTCGAGACTCCCACTTTGTGAATCTTAACTGGTCTACCTCAAAATTAAAAAAGAAGCCTTATTTCTAGGGCTTCTTTTTTTGGCAAGATAGTGAAATTTTAAAAAGAGTTTGGTGGGGAAATGTTATTGAGTTGAAAAAGGCAAGCATCGGGTTTGGACGTCCAAACCCAAAAAAAGAGAGTGTTAGGTGTCACCTAATACCGAGTAAAAAGACCAGGAGAAATGATCTTCCTTCAGAAGAATTTCTCTTGGGGAACGTTGGGGCTTTGCTCGATTGTAAAGTGAAATAAATTAATCTAATCTTGAAAAGAAATGTTTAATTTAGTATCAGTTACTTTAGAAATACGATTCAACATTTTTAGAGTAGGACGACAATTTCCATTTTCAATTCTTGATATAACGGATTGAGAGGTTCCTAATAAATTTGCCAAATCTTTTTGACTGAGATTCAATTTATTTCTTAGTTCTACAACAGCAATTGCATAAGTTGTGTTTAGTTGTTGTTCATCGAACCATAATTTAAGTGTAGAATCTTCATTCAATTCCTTTTCTAAAATGTTAGAAAAGGGAACTGTACTCAATATATTTTGAGTCATATAAAAAACACCCTTCCTTTAAATTCTCCCAAACAAAAGATCAAAAAATGATTAAGGACTAAAAAACTTGATTTAAGCCCAGTAAGAGCATAAGGGAAACAGACACCACTAGTCGTGGTGTGTTGATAGTATCAACGTTTCCAGTGATAGCATTTTTTTTCGTGTGGCACACACTTGGCACACAGTTTTTTTAGCCTTTTTTTGATGTGGCACACATTTGGCACACAGAAAAAATGACTTGATTGATTGAAAATATAACAAAAGGATCTAGTTTTATAATTCTTAAAGTTATCTTCTTTTTGCTATTCCTTTTCTGTTGCAAATAATGAGTTTGTCCGGACAAACTCATTATTTTAACTCTGCCTATCCAAAAAAGCTTGGCTAGTTAGAGTTAATTTTTTGGAGGACCCAATCCCCTTTTTTATTTTTTTAGTGAATGCTGCTTACTTCAATTTAAAAATTATTTTAGATAAAGAGGGATTGGGAAACTTCCCAAAAATTGAAAAGAGCCTAACCGATTTTGAGGTTAGCTCGATTCAAAAAACTAGTTTGACCGGTCAGACCATATGCTTGCAACAGTAAAGTGATAGTCTATTTATTTTTTCTGATTCATAGCTTCAATTCTTTTTCTGAAGTACTCTTCTTCTTCAGCAGACAGAGGTGTTTTGGTTACATTTTCATTTGCCCAATCCGGTAAAGTTTCTTTTCTTTGAGATTTATTTTTATATTTTTCGTCAATCCACTCACCTGTTTTTTCTTTTTCAAATGTAAAAGTGTACCCTGTTAAAACTCCACCACGTCCTCGACCGGCTTTTTTATTTTTGGTAATTTTTAAATTTCTGAAGATAGCATCTTCATCTGAACCACCCAGTTGTTCTAAAATTGGTTTCAAAATTTTCTGATCAATGTTAGATGGTCGATAACTTTTAGGAACATCTAATAGCAATCTAAAATCTTCTATTGTGACTTTCCACCATCCAGTAGTTCGGTATTGTTTGAGTAAACGATAAGCAGTTTTTGCGTAAGTAGATTGAATACGAATAAATTCATCCAATTCAAATTGAGTGAACTCCATGCCTATTTTATTAAAGACATATTCAAATTGAGGATGAACCATAACTTTCAAAGTTTCATCATTACCATTAATTTTAAAAGTTTGAAACAAAACAAATAAGTTTGCAGACATACCATCATCAGTTCGTTCTAAATAATTTAAAGAGCCTAATTTTTTTGAAACACTAATCAAATCATCTACAAATTCTTTTTTAGTAAGATTCTTTTTAAATTTAGCCAACTCTTTTAATTGAGTAAAAGTAAACATCGTTTCGTAGTTAGATGTATCTCTTATTTTCGCGACAATAGAAAACAGAATATTCATTTCTTTTTCAGTCCATGTTCTCATTGTCGCAGTATTCAAATCGTTTTGATATTTAACAACTTCGTTCGCCATATCCTCACCTCTTGAAATCATTATACAGTATTAAGGCAACTTTGCAACATCGGTTGCCTTAATACTCCCAATCAGTTGCCTTAATACTCCCAATCGGTTGCCTTAATACTCCCAATCGGTTGCCTTAACATTGTTGAATCAGTTGGTGCTATTGTCGTACAGCCACCCTAAAACATCTTTTAAAACATCTTTAAAACATTTATATAACATTGCTCCCTATTTTTCCTATCTAAAAATCACTTCTTTTTACTAAATGGATCTATGCGTAAATCTAAAAAATATAAACAAGAAGTGAGAGAAAAGATTCTGTTGCAAAGTTTTTCATTTAATCCAATTTAAGTTAAAATGAGAACAAAAGATGGTTAGGAGCTTTCAGATGACTCATTTTAAAGTGAAACAATTCAAAAAAGATATTATTACCGTAGCTGTTGGCTACTATTTAAGAT
>NZ_QRJY01000017.1:244-20057 GCF_003471765.1 Vagococcus sp. AM17-17 | reverse complement strand
AAAACTGCTGGTAACTTTCGTTACCAACAGTAGAAATTATAGAGCCAAAAAATAAAGGAGATAAAGTGAATGACAAGATATAAAGCCATTATTAGTTATGATGGAACAAACTATGCGGGATTTCAGATTCAACCTAATGCTGTTACCATCCAAGAGGTCATAGAAGCCACTCTAAAGCGATTGAATAGTGGAAAGCCTGTGACAATCCATCCGTCTGGTAGAACGGACTCAGGGGTTCATGCAGTCGGTCAGGTGATCCATTTTGATTTGTCACAAAAACGAGACGTTGAAAAATTACGTTTCGCTTTAGATACTCAAACACCTGAGGATATTAGTATTTTATCGATTGAAGAAGTAACGGAAGATTTTCATGCGAGATACTTGGCGACAGGTAAAGAATATCACTATCATGTCGATACAGGTAAATCTCCCAATCCATTTAAACGATTGTATGCAGCCCATTTCCGCTATGAGCTTGATTTAGAGTCTATGAGGCGTGCCGCACGTTTTATTGAAGGAGAACATGACTTTAGTGTATTTTGTGCGACAGGAAGTTCTGTGGAAGATAAGACACGAACTGTTTATAGTGTGACAATAGAAGAAGTTGGCGAAGACGAATTATTATTTATTTTTAAGGGTAATGGATTTTTATATAAAATGGTGCGCATGCTTGTTGGGACGTTATTAAAAATAGGAAATGGACAACTGCCAGAAGACGCTATACAACGTGCCCTAGCGAACCAAGACAAGAAAATGACAGGACCAACTGCTCAACCTGAGGGGTTATTTTTAATGAAAGTCGATTATAACGGCGAGAAAAAGTGTCATAAATAATGTGAATTTTGTTGACATATCAACAAAATAAGGATAATATGGTTAGTGGTATTGTTTGCCCCACGATGAGCCCCGGAAACTTATTGTGTTATGTCAAACAACAGAAGAAAATTGGAGGAAAAACACCCATGCGTACAACATATATGGCCAAAAATGGCGAAGTAGATCGTAAATGGTATGTAGTGGATGCAACAGATGTTCCTTTAGGACGTCTATCAACAGTTGTAGCATCTATCTTACGTGGAAAAAATAAACCAACATTCACACCACATGTGGATACTGGTGATTATGTAATTGTAATTAATGCTGATAAAGTAAAATTAACTGGTAAAAAAGCAACTGACAAAGTATATTACCGTCACAGCCAACATCCAGGTGGTTTGAAATCTATCACTGCTGGTGAACTACGTGATAAAAACTCTCGTCGTTTAGTTGAAAATTCTATCAAAGGTATGTTACCAAAGAATACTTTAGGACGTAAACAATGGTCTAAATTATTCGTTTATGGTGGAAGCGAACATCAACAACAAGCTCAAAAACCAGAAGTATTAGACATTACAAACCTAATTTAAGGAGGAAAATAGATTGGCTAAAGTACAATATATCGGCACAGGCCGTCGTAAAAAATCTGTTGCTCGCGTACGCTTAGTACCTGGAACAGGTAAAGTAGTTATGAACAACAAAGACATCGAAGAATATATTCCACATGCTGATTTACGTGAAGTAATTATGCAACCTCTTGTTTTAACTGAAACAAAAGGCGCATATGACGTTTTCGTAAACGTTAATGGTGGTGGATATGCAGGACAATCTGGCGCAACTCGTCATGGTATTGCTCGTGCATTATTACAAGTAGATCCTGACTTCCGTGGAGCTCTTAAACGTGAAGGATTATTAACACGTGACGCTCGTATGGTAGAACGTAAAAAACCAGGTCTTAAAAAAGCTCGTAAAGCATCTCAATTCTCAAAACGTTAATTCGTTTTATACAGAATATCAAAACACTCTCCGTTTTTGGAGGGTGTTTTTTTGTCGTCATGTATAAATATTAGTTGTTATACACCACTAATTTTAAGAATTCTATTTTAAGTAGATCAGAAGCCCATATAGCCCTTACCGCTTCTTTTTTTCATTTAACCAATGAGAAAAAAGGTTAGTAACAATACCGACAAGTATAGGGTCAACTATCAGTGATACAACTTTATCCAATCTTAAATTCCCCTCTATCGTTTTAACATATCCTTTTCTAGTTTTTCTTTGGGGATTATTTCAGGATTCAATTGTTTAAAAAATATTTTTGTTTAATGATTAGAATGAATATTTTTTTGAAAAAGTACCCTGATTTTATCAGATTGTAGTGATCCACGTACCTAAATTTTTTAGTTTTACTAATTAAAAGTAAGTCTAATTAGTTTACTTTTTGTAAGTAATATTATATGATGATGTCAAGTAAGAGAGATATCTTTTTTTAATCATTTTTATCTCGAATTCGAAATAAATGATAGAGGTGATGACTATGAATCAAACAGAACAATCGTTAAACACATTTATTCAATTGATACGGGCAAGTAATAAATTGGAAAAAATCGTCAGACAAGATGTCACGCAGTATCAATTAAATATAACCGAATTTGCGGTGATGGAGTTGCTCTTTCACAAAGGAAAACAGACAATCCAAGTGATTAAAGAGAAAATTTTGATAGCTAGTAGTAGTACGACATATGTTATTGACCAATTAGAGAAAAAAGGATTTGTCACAAGACAAACCAATATTAACGATAAGCGAGTGACGTTTGTTGTATTAACAGAGCGTGGGACACTACTCATGAAAGAAATTTTTCCTAAACATGCTAAAACTATTACTGATTCAATGTCATGTTTAGAACAAAATGAATTAGAGCAACTATTAAAGTTATTAGCCAAATTAAATAGGTCACTAGGAAAATAGTGACATCAGGAGGAATTGGAAATGAATGAACAAGATAAATTATTAGGCATTCACCACATAACAGCAATGACAAGTGATGCTAAAAAAAATTATGACTTTTTCACTAATATATTAGGTATGAGACTAGTTAAAAAGACGGTTAATCAAGATGATATCTATACTTACCATACTTATTTTGCAGATGATTATGGGACACCAGGTACCACGATGACGTTTTTTGACTTTCCTAATAATCCAAAAGGTATAAGAGGTACTAATGCTATCACGCGTATAGGGTTTAGAGTTCCTACTGATGCCGCATTAGAATACTATAAAGAACGATTTTATGAATTTAATGTAGATCATGATGATATTTTAGAAGAATTTGGTGTAAAAGTATTGTCATTTAGAGATGAGGATGGTCAGCGTTATCAATTAATATCAGATGAAAATAATTATGGCGTAGCGGCTGGAACTGCTTGGAAAAATGGTCCAGTACCTGAAGAATATGCCATATATGGTTTAGGTACAACAGAGATAACAGTTAGTTACTTTAAAGAGTTTAAATCCTTAATGGAGACCATTTTCTCGTTTAAAGAAATTACTAATGAGGGAAACAGACATTTGATGGAAGTTGGTGAAGGGGGCAATGGGACACGGATTATTTTAGTCGAAGATACTCAATTACCTGATGCTAGACAAGGATACGGAGAAGTGCATCATTTGGCCTTTCGTTTGAAACATCGTGCGTCTTTACAAGTATGGAAAGAGTTATTTGATCAGCTAGGATTACCTAATTCGGGTTATGTGAATCGTTTTTATTTTGAATCACTTTATGTCAGAGTAGGGCATATTTTAATAGAACTTGCAACAGACGAACCTGGATTTATGGAAGATGAGCCTTATGAAACATTAGGCGAAGCGTTATCATTACCCCCATTTTTAGAAAAAAAACGTGAATATATAGAAAGTGTTATCAAACCATTTAATACAAAAAGATAGAGGTGTTTAGATATGGAATCTATAAATAGAATACATCATATTTCTGCTATTGTTGGAAATCCTAAAGAAAATGTGAGATTTTACGAAACGATATTGGGACTTAGACTGGTTAAACAAACAGTTAATTTTGATGACCCACAAACGTACCATTTATATTTTGGTAATGAACAAGCTGAACCGGGGACTATTATAACTTTTTTCCCATGGGATACAACCAGTCGAGGGCGTGTTGGTAGTGGACAAGTTGGTCGCATTGCGTTTCGAGTTCCTAAAGGTAGTCTCGCTTATTGGAATGAACGTCTTACTTCTTTTAATGTCTCCTTTGAGATAAGTCAATTATTTGGAAAAACGACACTATTATTTAATGACTCTCATGGTTTAGATATAGCTTTGGTAGAAGGTGAAGAAATGAACGGATACCAAATTATGGGATTTCATGGCGCAGTATTGTTATCTAGCCAACCTAAAGATACGATGCAAACATTAAGAGATGATTTAGGGTTGAGTATAGTATCCGAAGATAGTGATGCCTATCATGCTGAAACAATAGGTAAAGAAAAACATCATATTGTTATTCCAAAAGAAAGATTACCACGCGGACGTTTTGGAGTAGGTACTGTTCACCATATTGCCTGGTCAGTTCCGGATGATGAGACACATCGCATATGGCAAGATTACTTATATGAAGAAAAATATCAGGTAACAGAGATAAAAGATAGACAGTATTTTAAAGCCATTTACTTTATTGAAAAAGGAAATATCGTGTTTGAATTAGCAACGGATAAACCGGGGTTTACCATTAATGAGTCTTTAGACCATCTAGGTGAAAAGCTAATGTTACCGCCACAATATGAGCATATGCGATCACAATTAGAGAAAAGTCTATTACCACTTCGATAGGAGGAAAAGAGATGTTATCACTAAATCCAAACACCATGAGTGAACGAGAAAATTATAAAATGCTGATTGGCTCAATCATTCCTAGACCAGTCGCAGTTGTTACGAGTCTAGCGAAGGATGGGACACTAAACATTGCACCATTTAGTTATTTTAATATTGTAACCTCTAATCCACCGATTATTTCGTTATCGATTCAACGACAAAATGGTCAGATGAAAGATACAGCACATCATATTGTGACAAGTAAGGAAGCTGTGGTACATATAGCTGAAGAGTCTTATATCAAAGATATTAATCAAACTGCTACTAATTGTAGTTCAGATGAGAGCGAGTTGAGCCTGACGAATTTTACATTAAATCAAGCTAAAAGTATATCAGTACCGATGTTGTCAGAGCTTCAAATCAAGATGGAAGTGACGTTGTATCAACATATTGAAATAAAAGATGACCATCAAGTGACAGCTGATTTATTGTTATTATCAGTTAATTATTATCATATTGATGATACATTATACGATCATGGTAGAATTGATTTTAAAAAGTTACGTCCAATGAGTCGTCTTGCAGGAAATGATTATGCCAAAATAGGAGAGGTCATCACAATTGAACGACCGGTTTAAGGGGGATAAATACGATGAATTATACAATTAAATATGGCGGTAAGGAACAGCCGGTTTTAATACTATTACACGGAACAGGTGGAAATGAATCATCTTTATTGGATGTTGGTAAAGACTTAATGTCAGATGCGACATTAATAGGTATTAGAGGAGAAGTATTGGAACAAGGTCAGTCTCGCTTTTTTAGTCGAGTAAGTGACGGTGTTTATGATGAAGTAGATTTAGAAATGCGTGCAAACGACTTACATAGGTTTATTAGTGAGCTTTTGCAAAAGAGTCAGTTAACTAATCAAGAGATTGTCTTAGTTGGTTATTCTAATGGTGCAAATATCGCTATTAAGTTATTGCTTAACTACCCTGATAAGTATCAAAGAGCAGTATTATTTCATCCTATGTACCCAATAGATGTTTTAGAGGATCACGATTTAAGTCAAACAGAATTATTTGTCACATTAGGAACACAAGATAGTATTGTTCCCATTGAGGAAAGTCAACGAGTTTTGACTTTATTTCGAAGATTTCATGCGAATATCCTATCAGAGTGGACATTAACGCATCAATTGACCTATTTAGAAGTTGAAAAAGCCAAAAAATGGTTGCATCGGATAATAAAACAAAACGAGCATGAATAATCATTGCTCGTTTTTATAGTGGTGAAGGATTAATATAGTGGGTTGTTTTATTCTAATTATATTGATTTACATAGCTATCAGACCAGAATTTTTTTGCGATTTTTTGTCCTTGATTAATTTTTGCCCATTGTTGTGCTTGGGTTAATTCATTTCCACAATCACATGACGCAAATCCACATTGATGAGATAAAAGTAATCTTTCTTTTGGTAAAATTTGACTCGCTTTTTCGAGTAATTGATAGATTCTTGTTTCATCATCTAAAGTAGCTGTTTTACTTGATAGTAAACCTAATACTACTTCCACATTTGGCTTATCTTTTAAAGCTTCTAAAGCTGAGATATCTCCTGCACGTTCATCATCCCACTCTAAGAAGAAACGGTCATAGTGTTGCTCGCCTAAGAATTTTTTCTCAACGGTTTGGTAACTACCACAATAAAATTAATCAAAGAAATAGTCTGTAAGAGTAAATTATTTATATTTATACAGAATACTTAATAAAAAAATAGTTATTTAATTAAAATAGGCCAATAAAACAATGGGTGTTTTTTTAAATATATTCTATTTCAAAAACTAAACTTGTTAATTATTATACGTTTTTTTAGTATGCTTGTTGTTACTTTTTTTATCTTATATAGTATATTAATGGAAAATAAATGAAAATAGTGTAATATATATATATATATAAGGTGTTTTTTGAAAAATTATATATTAAGTATTTTTTTATACATTTAAAACTATTTAAATATTTATTTATATAGAAATAGTTTTTTTGTTCTTTATTGTGGGGGGGTATTTTGTAAAAAGAAATTTGAACTTTTATAAAAAAATAGGTGAAGGAGTAAAAAAATGGATTTAAAAAAATTGATAAAAAGAGTATGCCTATTGATTGTATTGACTAGTCCAGTTATTTTTACAAAAGTTGCGTATGCTTCAAATGAAGATTTGACATATACAATATCTGTCAAACCGGTATCTAACCAAATAGATAAGCAAGCAACTTATTATGATTTATTAGTAGAACCTGGTCAAAAAGAAACATTAACAGTGATTGTGAGCAACACTGGCAAAGAGGAAAAAACATTACGAGTGACGCCAACAAATGCTATTACCAATCAAAATGGTGTTATTGACTACTCTAGACAAGATAAAGATTACAAGTACGATTCTAATCTAAAAATACCTTTTACAAGTTTGGTTGAGAAGGAAAAGCAAGTAACCGTTCCGGCTGGTAAAAGCGAAGAGGTTACGTTTGAGCTGACGGTTCCTAAAGAGCCATTCAAAGGAATGATTCTCGGTGGTTTTTTGGTAGATGTGGTTGAATCTGAACAAGGAACAGATAATTCCGCATCTGGAGGGGTAAAAATTGTTAATAAATTTCAACTGGTTAAAGCGGTTATGTTAAGAGAAAGTGAGGAAACGGTAAAACCTGAAGTGGTACTGAATGAGGTAAAACCTGATTTAGTGTCTTATCGTACAGCAGTTACAGCTAATTTACAGAATACGGAACCAACTATGTTTGGAGATATGACAGTAGAAGCCAAAGTGACTGAAAAAGGAAAAAAAGAGGTTTTAAAAAGTGATACTAAAAAGGGGTTAGAGATGGCACCTAACTCTAATTTTGACTACCCTATTATGTGGAATAACGAGCGATTAGATCCAGGAGAATATACGTTATCTCTGTTAGCAACATCGGGTACTAAAAAGTGGCAATTTACTAAAGATTTTACGATTACTAAGGATGAGAGTAACAAGTTAAACAAAGAGGCAGTAGAACTAGAAGAACCAAAAAAACCGTATTGGTTATATATTCTAATCATTGCCATATTTATCCTTTTATCTTTGATTTTATTAGTCTTAGTTTTACGACATAGAGAAAAATTAAAACAGCAACAAAACAAAGCGAAAAGAAGTTCTCATGCTACAGGTCATAAAACAAAAGGTGGTCATAAAGGAGGGAGTAAAAAAAGGAGTAGAAAATCTGATAGAAGGGAGTAGAAAAGATTGAAAAAAACATGGGTGATAGTATTTAGTCTCATTCTTTTTTGGAGTTTATCTTATCCAAGTTTTGTTGAAGCGGTAGGAGAGCCATACACAATTGATCAAGCCCCTTTAGATGTTCCGGAGTTCGATGATTACACTGTAACAAAGGTTAGTTCATTATCTGAATTAAGTACAGCACTTAATAGTTCCACTTCTAAAGTAAGTATTGAACTTCAAAATGATATGACCATAACCAGTAGTATTATTATTAACGGCGATAAAGAATTAAACCTAAATGGTCATACATTAAATGCAGGGACAAACGGTTATTTATTGGTAGATAGAACTAGTACGACAAATCAGTTTAAATTATTTAATGGAAAAATCATCGGAGGACCTGTTACACAAAGTCCAGGAAGCCGCGATACTCAAAATTCGGCCTTTTTAAATGTTTCTTATCAAAAAAATATAAATGTTGTATTTGAAGACATAGCGTATAAAAGTAATGATAATGGTGGTAACTTTTTTGTTGGATTGGCAACGAATGTGTTCTCTTTAGGTACAGTAACAGTGGAGACCTATGCACAAAATATACGTGCTGGAAATATGACGTTTTTAGGCGACTTTAACGGTTATTCTTTTGGAAATGGATCACCAAATGATAGAGGTAATGCATCTGGAGGCGTGAATCTAACATTTGATGGTTATAATAATTCGTATATTAATAAAACCAATGGTGGACCAACATCAATGTCTCAATCAGTAGGGGATAGAAGAATATACATTGGTAAAAATAGCCATGTTGTGTTAAATAATACTAATAATGCAAATAACAATAGAGGTTATTTAGCCTATGCTAATAACATTGGAAACTTTTCAATTATTAATGTGGATGGAAGTTTAGAAGCGACATCAGTCGGAACTTCCTTGAGAACAACAGCTTCTAGTCGTAATATTGGGACGCCTTATAATAATCAAGCAGGTACGTTTAATGGTCAGGCAAATATATATGTTAATCAAGGAGCCGAGTTTAAAGTATCATCAACTAATGAAACAGCAACTTATGGGACGTTATTTACCTACAATACTAATTTATATGTTTATAAACCCGGTGTGTTGGATATGCGCTACTTTGGTACAGGAAATTTCTTCTATTCGTTTGATCAGGCTAACTCACCACAATCTAATTTATATTTATATGATCAAAGTATTGGTGTTTGGCTTAAAAATGATAAAGGTATCGGAAATCCTACAAAGATTTGGCAGAATGTGGACTGGATGAGCTTGCTTAATTTTAATAGGTATGTTGCAAATAACGTTAGCTCGTCTGATCCGACATTAACACCTGACACATTTAAAATAAACGATTACAGTCGTATATCTAATAATGTCGAGCTTCCTATGATAGTGCTAGATCCGACATTTATCACTGAATCTGATCAAGCTTTTTTAAATAACGGGGATACTACCTTTAGCGGTACAACAGATTATTATTTACCAGGAAACGTGAAGTTAGATAAAGCAGTGTCAAATGCAACTGTAACAATGAAGTTAAATGGAAAGACTTATACGACACAAACAACAGACGATGGGACATGGGGCTTTGCAGACTTGGATTTATCAACAGTTAAAGGTGGAACGATAGGTACCGTTGACTTAGTGGACACAGATAAACGGCTAGCCACTCAAATCAAATTTACCGTAAAAGATACCATCCCACCAAAAGCTACACCTAAATTAATAAAAGCTGATTTAGGAAGTACCACTAAATTAAGTAATCCATTGGATGGTATTTCGACTTATAGCGACGAAACCACAACAAATGACAAGATGACAGTTGAATTTGTCAATAGCGATGCTGAACGAACTAAGATGGTCAATGAGTTAGGTGTTCATGATATTGGTATAAACGTTATTGATGAAGCGGGAAATAAAACACTCGTATCCACAAAAGTGGTTGTACATCCAAAAGGCGAAAACATTACAGATGGTTATGTTTTCGGAAAAGACTACAATATCGATTATCTAACATGGGTAAACGCGTCAGACAGTCAGAAAAGAGAGTTCGTCTTATCAAAGGATTATGGGAATACAAAGGGATATGCTATATCGGGAAACACCATTACAGATGTGTCGACTGATCCAAATAACATGTTGATAACTATACCTAGTAACAACTGGGAGCCAAATAAAACGTATGATATTCCTGTAAAGGTTAACTCTTATACCAAAATAATAAAAGTTACCTTGGTGCCTAGTACCGTTAAGATGACTATTAAACAAGTATATAAGGGAACGGACACACCTATTTATAGTGATTTAGAAAATAAATCACTAGTAAAAAATGATGCTTATGAAGAAATTATTGGAGACAATATAGAAGAAGTTTTAAATAAGTTAATTTCTGATAAAAAAATAGTTTTAAATTATGAAGGGTATAATCCTGTAATTGTGTCAGATTACAAAATTTATCAACATGATAAAGAAATGACTAAGTCAGACACTGTACCAAATGACGATTTTTCCATTATTTATGAGTACGAAGGGCAATTAAAATTTAAAGATATTGCTGAGAAATTAGACTTTGGTTCGGTTACTATCTCTGCAGAAGACACTGAAACACCATTGAGTGATTCAAGTGATAAGTCTCTTTCTATTATAAATACCATTCAAGATTCAACGTGGAAATTAAAAGCGTCGCTACCTTCAGGCATCACACAAGTCAATGGGAAAAAGTCTCCTTTTATAGGGAATGTTATCTATAAAGATATACTAGGAGATACCTTACGTATAGGGAAATCAGCGACTATTATTGAGACACAAAAAGATAATCAGTTATTTAGTCACATACAGTTAAAAAATAAAGACACGGGCATATTCTTAAAGCAAGAGGCTGGTAATTTAAAAGGTAGTTACTCAGGGGAACTTTTATGGACGTTGGAAGATTCACCTTAGCATAAATAAAAGAGAGGGATGTGAAAATGAAGAAATTACTTTATCTATGTTCTTTAGCGATGATTGTTATATTCGGTTATCAAGTCCAAGTGACAGCTGAGACAAAAGAGAGTATATCTGAAACAATCATTTCAGAATCTGATATTTCATCATCAAGCGCCAAGGTGAATTCTCACGCAACCATCAGTTTTTCTAGAAAAACTATAAAAGAAACGAATGGAAATAGCGATTCATCGTCAAATAATAAGGCGTCAAGCACCATTCCCAGTTCAGGAGCACGACTTCCTTCTACTGGGGAAGCATTAGGTATAGGAGTATCGATGATAGGTTTTTTATTACTTTTTATTATTTTTAGAAAGGAAATCAAATCTATTTTTATTGAAAAAAAATTTAGTCAAAAGGAGAAGATATAAAATGAAAAAAATGTTAGGAACATTACTAATTAGTTCAACTGTATTAGTCGCAGGGTTACAAACCTATGCAGTGACTGTCGAAGAAAATGGACAAATTAACTCAGAGGCAACTATTATGGTAAATCCTGGTGCTAAAGAGCCAACAAAACCAGAAAATCCTGATACCCCTTCTGGCGAGACTGGACAAAGTGGTCCTCTAAGTATCGATAATGTCATTGTTTTTAATTTTAAAGACATGAATTTAAGTGGACGAACACAAAAAATTTCATTAAAAAATGATGGAGCAGAATCTATTGCCAAAAGAAACATTCAAGTAACCGATACACGAGGAACAGGTGCTGGTTGGAACTTACAAATAAAACAAAGTGAACTAACTGATTCAACGACGAATCCAGGAACAACGAATACGTTAAGCGGTGCTTATATTACATTAAATAATGGATCAGTTGTAGCAGGTAGTGACAATGCTGTGGCACAAGATGACGCTGGTATTACACCAACGCTAAATGAGTACGCACCAAATGCTGAAAACAAAAATAGTTTTCAAAAAATTATAACGGCTGAAAAAGGTCAAGGTATGGGGACGTTTAAAGTTTTTTATAATAAAGACGCAACAGGTTTAGAGAAGGACGTAGCAGATGATATTCAATTAGTTGTTCCATCAGGTAATATGATTGGGACGTATCAAGGAACGGTTACTTGGGCATTATCTGATAGCCCATCAGCAAGTCCAGTAAAATAAAAAAGGAGAATTCACATGAAAAAAAATATTTATTTATCTAGTTTGTTAGTTTTAGGAACTCTTTTTAGTGTTAGCCAATTAACTGTAGCTGAAGAAGCACAAGGTCTTAATAAAACTGGTACAGCCAATGTTCAAATTACTGCAGGTTCTGACGTTATTACACCTCCAAGTACAGACCCATATCCATCTACTGGCCCAATGTTACCAGTAAAAGATCTGGGGATTACGAGTGCAACGGATCTGTATTTTGATGCTATATCATTAACATCAACGACTACAACCAGAGATGCGCTATATGTTAAATCTACTGGTACACCTATTACTAATATCGGTGTGGTGGACAACACAGATATATCAAAAGATGATACTGTCTATACACCGGGTTATAGTGTGACTGACCGTCGTGGGACAGGTGCTGGTTGGAATTTAACCTTAACATTGGGTGATTTTGTTGAACAAAATGTTGCATCAGATGATACTGAACATACGTTAAAAGGGGCACAATTATCTTTCCCAGAAATTACACCTAATACAACCAAAGATGCCTCTCATAGTGTAGCACCTACCAGTTTTGCTAAAACGTTTGATGCAGGTGGTACGGCAAAAGTGTTGATGTCTGCTGCTAAAGATCAAGGTATGGGATTATGGGAAGCACGTTATAATTCGAGAGCACTAGAATTATCAGATGGATCAACTACTGAAAAAAAACCGATTCAATTATCTGTTCCAGGAAATAATTATGCAGGTCAATATCAAGCAACACTTACATGGAACTTATCAGACTCACCAGCTGCACCAACTGCTGAATAAGAGAGAGTATAAAAAGGAGAGAGTATAATGAAAAAACAAGTCAAATTAATCAGTGTGATTTCTTTAAGTGCGATTTTTATGGCATCTTTTGGTACAACCATTATGGCAGCAGAAGGAGAAAATGCTGAATCAAACGCAACGATTAAAGCCATTGCAGGAGGAAATACTCCTGTGAAACCTGTTAACCCAACTGATCCCAAAGACCCTACTAAACCAGGTCCAACCGATCCAAATGATGGAAATACAACTGGACAAACTGGTGCTTTACAAATTAACTATTTATCTAACTTAGATTTTGGTAGTGATATTGAGATTACAAGTAAAACTGTGACAGCCAATGTTAAGAATGATACGCCTAGATTTTATCAAGTTAGTGATTTAAGAGGAACTGCAGCAGGTTGGAAATTAAATGTATCTCTAGGAGATTTTGTTCCAACTGATACTAAAAATACGAATAAGCCAATTACGGGTGCTACTATATCATTTAAAAATGGTGAAGCTGTTACAAGTAATGATACTGTAAATGGTAGTGATGTTGACCTTGCTAAGACACATGATATTAGTTTGTCTGCTGGTAATACAGGGGTACAAACCTTGTTATCAGCTGATAAGGGAACAGGACGAGGAACATGGTTAGCAAGATATACAGCAGAAGCTGGTGCAACAGATAATGAACATATTGTTTTTAGTGCTCCAACTAATAGTATCACTGCAAACACTGGTTATAAAGCAACATTGACTTGGCAATTAGTTGATGGCGTAAAATAAACAGATTACAAGTTAGGAGAAGTACTATGAAAAAAATATGGTTTTGTTGTACCTTACTTTTATCTACTCTAATCATAGGGGAAACTGTATTAGCAGTAGATATGGAACCTAAGACACAAAAAGCGACAGTTAACTTAATCGAAAATACCGATCCTTCTGTTTCATTGTTAGAGATTACTAAAGCATCTGATTTAAATTTTGGATCTAAGGCAATAGGTATTACAGATATGACATTAACAGAAGAACAATCACCTAATCTTGTCATAACTGATATTCGTGGAGATGCTCCGGGTTGGTCTCTTTCTGTATCTTTAGGTGAATTTAAAGATTCCTCCAATAGTCGAGTATTAAAAGGAGTTCAATTGTTTTATCCAGCCATTACATTGACGACAAATGCAACAGTTGATGTTGCTGAGCGTACACCTGAAACTCTCTCAACGGATGAAAGCTTTGAAGATTCTTTAGTCAAGGGTTTAAGGATTAAATCTTCAGATACACCAAGTAATAAAGTATTAATAAAATCTGTATCTGGAAAAGGAAATGGTCAATGGACGGGAACGTATGATGCAACTCATAAATTAGAATTAAACATACCTGCAGGTAACCTTGCGGGAAACTATGAATCATCATTGACTTATACCTTAACAGATGGACCAACAATATAATTTAGGAGGAGATAGAATGAAATCACATAATATAAAGAACATACTCTTTGGGTTAAGCTTGTCAGCTATTGCTTTAATGACAAGTAGTGTGACATTTGCTGCATCCGTTAATCAAGATGCGACTGCTACATTTAATTTGGTGGCTCCGACAGAGACATTAAAATTGACAGAGGCATCAGATATTACATTTAAAGATGCGACTATTTCAGCAGAAGATATCGTAACAACTAATTCAAATGATGTGAATATTTCTATTCAAGAATTAAGTGGTAATGCTCCTGGATGGCAATTGTCTACCAAATTGAGTCATTTTACAGGAAGTACTAAAGGTAAGCAACTGACTGGTGCTCAATTGTTTTATCCTAGTGTGACACCAACAACCACAACAAGTGGTGATACTAGTGCCATTTTACCTAATACATTAACTACAGATAATGCCTTTACTGGAGATGACAAAGGAAAGGTTGTGTCTTCTGGTGAAGATGCTGTTAATATTGTGACAGCTGATGTCGGTAAAGGTTATGGTAGCTGGACTATACAGTACCCAACAGATAAAATTCAATTAAAAATCCCAGCTGGAAATTTACAAGATACTTATACAGCAACATTGACTTATACATTAACTGACTCACCAGTGTCACATTAAATAGCTGGTTACTCTATCTTAAAAGGTTTCCCCAAAAATTTTAGTTAAGTCAATAATTTATTGCTTGATAAGCAGACTGAATTTCTTTTCTAAATTGCAATATTAAGTTAGCCACCTAGGCAAAAACATCTAAATTTCTATGTTATTCTATTAAAATCCATTTTTACCAACATGTTTTGATTTTAAGCTTTTGAATTTCTTCTAAAAATAATATTGCTGGTTGTCTATAATTTAAGATTTTACGTGGTAAAAGATTAATCTTTTCAGTAGCTAGTTGAATGAACTGTTTTGAGTAGTGACAAATTGGAGTTCCTTTCGGAACAAATTGTCTTAATAAACCATTATGTCTTTCATTTGTACCTCGTTCCCAGGAAGAATAAGGATGAGCAAAATAGACATCAGTTATTTGTTGGAGAGTATCATGTAGCGAGCTAAATTCACTACCATTATCAGCAGTAATTGATTGAAACATCTTGCTAAAGCTAGCTTGTCCTGTTTCAGCAAAATAGAGTTGTCTAGGTTTGTTATTTTCTTTAATTTGTGTTGTTGTACCACGTTTCAGCCTCTTATTGAAGTTTTTGTGTGGTATTCTGAGTTTGTTCCATGATAAAAATTCCTTTCGTTGTTGGGTGGATACTTCAATGATACATGAATTTTTACCATGGTTTTTTTATTATTTTAGGGTGGCTAACTTGATTCTACAATTAACCAAATTAAATTCATGCAAAAGGAGTCATTATACACTATCAAAATAATCAAATAAATTTTTTTGTAAAATATACACGTTTTATGTTATAATCCTATGTGAGTCTATATTCTTCACGTATTTTATTTTTGTTATGGTGTATTTTGAGGTTAGAAGGTAGGGATTATGTGAAAAAAAAAATAGGTATCGCGCTCTTAAGTGTATGTATTGTACTATTTGGTACCTTAGCTTTAGCCGCTGAAAACGATGGCATAGATATGTTGATGCAAGATAGCACGACATCGTCATATATTAGCGAACATAGTAGTACGGAAGCGAAGATTAATACGACAAGCAAAAGTTTTTTTGGAACCTATACCGAAGAGACAACAACTGCATCAAATTATGTTGAAACTAGTGATACAAATTCACCTTTTTCTGAAGAAGTAAGTAGCAAATCAGATGAAAGAGAGATTTCATTATTTTTAACTAAATCATTGACTGGAAATGGTACAATGACTGATCCTTTTTTAATCTATACGGCAGATCAGATGACAGAAATAATTAAAATAATTAATAAAGCGGATTATACAAATTCGGTTAATTCAGGAACTGTTTATATTCAGTTGAAGAATGATATTACTGCAAATGGCACATTCTCAGAATTTACAAACAATAAAAATCCTATTATCATAGACGGTTCTAAGGATTCAACTTCTACAGAAAATTATTCTATTTATTATAGTGGGTCAACTGTAGCGCACGGGATATTTTCTTTGGGTACTAGTGATATGTCAATAAAATTTAAAAATATAAATTTTGGTTCAAGTGAATCACCGAGAAGTACTTATTATGGATTGTGTTATAGTACAGATAGAAACAATAGTATCAATATTGAAAACGTCAATTATTATGCAGAAGTTGGGGGCCAACCCTTTTTTATAATGGGAAGTAACAGTTCATTAAATTTTAGTGGAAATAACTCGTTTACTGTGTCAAGTAATGGAAGTAATAACCAAGAATTTGCTGAATTTTCAGGAACGCTCAACTTTAAAGAAGGCAGTCAAACCTCTATTGTACAAAAATCGGGAGAGGCTCTTGCATTTATCTGGGCGAGATCTAATATAGACATGAATGTAGAGGACAATGCAAAAGTATTTATTCAATCGGGTAAAGAGTGCATGATTTATCCAGCAGCATACTCAGTGAATTTAAATGTATCAGATAGTGCAGAATTTACTTATATGTTTGATAACAACTTAACATATATAGATCCGCAAACTGTTTTTGGTGACCCATTAAATTATCAAAAAGTGATACGATCTGGAAAAACTAATGCGAGATTTAATAAACTATTTTATAATAAACAAAATTTGAATATATCAACTGCAAATGAATCTAAGGTGAATTTTATAACGGTAGATTTACCATTTCAAAATGGAGCAATTGATATAAATACTATAGATCCAGCCAGTGTTCGATTTGTAAATGAATTAAATACAAATTCGGCTTTAGATAGTAGCACGAGCCTTAAGGTGACAAATAATAGCTTGAATAATACAATCTATAATTTATCTAAAACAGAAAAAGCAAGTGAAAAAACAAAGGTAAGTGAACTGATTTTGCCAGGATTAAATAGTAATATTGCAACAAATGACCTATTAAAATATAGTGCGATTATTTATGAACCTGCTGTTAAGGTGGGTGACATTACATCTGAAGGTTTATCTGGATTTAATAAATCAGAAAGCTCTCCTTATAGTAAAATTTCAAGTCGTCTGACAGGTGTGTCAAGTACTCTAGACGCTAGTTATACTTATAAAGCACAGTATTATATTACAAACGATGTTGGTGTTATTTTAGATGACTCTACATTACATAGTCAGTATAATGAATCAACACCTCCTACACATTTAGGTGGGAGTATCTATTCTGAGATAAGCAGTTTGCCTTCTATCGCGACAGAGACTGGTGATCAATCCACAGTTGCACATTTAGACCGGCTGTTTTCTGGCCATTATATGGTGTACGGACGCTTAGCTATCATCCCTAAAAATGGCGGTCAAATTTTTTATAGTAAATGGAAACATACTGATACAACAATTAGTCCTTATCAAGTAGTGACCTTTCCTTCACTGATTGATATTAATGAAAATATCAGCTATAAATTAGTAAATGGAAATTTTGGACTGACTTTCAACGAATCGGTAACCTATCCAATATCAAATCAGAGTAACCAAGTCGTAGAAGTCACGCTAAGTCGTCTGAGTGAAAATACAAATAATCAAGTGACTATGATTCCTAGCCCACCAGATAGCGGGAGTAATAAACTGTTATTTTTGAACTTGTTTTCAACTACTGGAGATTTTCAAATCAACTTAGGGAATTTGACTAGTTCGCCTACATTAGAACTTCAGCCTTATTGGGATACACAGGGTAGTATAAAAAAATTTTACATCAATGGAAAATACAGCGGCCCTTTTTTGACGCGAACACCAGCAGTGGTAGACTATAATCTAGATTTTTTAATAAAATCAAAATAAATGAAAGGCATACAATTTTATGATAAAGGAAGAGAATAAACAAAAAAAAAAGCGTAGGTTGTTATTATTACTTTTACTTTTGTTATTTATTATCGGTGGTTTTTTCATCTATAAAATTTTTTTTGACAAACAAACTGAAGTAGCTACTGTAGTCGCAGGAGATTTTTTACCTGAAGGGAAAGATGCTTCAAAAATGACTGAAAAAGAGTTGACACAGTATGCTCAAAAAGCAGTAGACAGCAGTAATTTTAATATGAAAATCGTTTCAGAAGCTTATTTTAATAAAGATACAATGACAGGAGGTTTAGCAATTCAAAACCCACCTCAAAACTCTCAGCCTGTAAATGTCATAGTTACTTTAGATAGTAATAACTCTGTTCTTTATGAATCAGGAGCTATTCAACCGGGAGAAGAAATAAAAGAAGCTACATTACTACAAAAATTAGATTCAGGAACGTATCCAGTCACAGCAACATTTGATATCTATAATCCAGATACAAAAAAAAAGCAAGGACAAGTTAAAGCGTTATTAACTATTATAGTTGATGAATAGATATAAAAACAAAAAAGGAGAATATATTATGAAAAAAACATTATTAGGTTTATTAGTAGCAACAAGTGTAGTTTCTTTTACAGCAGTGCAGGTATCAGCAGATCAAACAGGGGACGATCTAGGTACTAGAGATGGTTCTAGAACATACATTGGGGAAGATAGTGCGACTATCCCTGTACAAGGAACATTAGGTGTGGATAATACAGATCCGGCCTCTCCAATAGATGAAGGAGATAAAGCTTGGATAAATGTAACAGTTCCCACTCAAACGTACTTTTATTCAGCAGGAACAACAGCTAACTCAGCGATTACTTCGCCAAAATATACAATAAAAAATAATTCAGGTAGACCTGTAATAGTTAATTTAAATGGATTAACTGAAAGTGGGAATCCAGCACAAAAAGATGGAAAGAAAATTAGTGATACCACAACTAGTAACAAAAATGTTGAAGTTAATCTAATCTCTGAAGGAGGAGTAACACATGCTTCTTCGACGAATATTATTAAAAATGGATCTCCAGTAGCATCGTTATCAAGTGAGTTGACTCGGTTAGCTAACCAGGAAGGAAAGAATAAATCGTCAGAAGAAGCTGTTTCTGGATCTAATATTTTGACATTTAGCTATGCAGGGGAAATTGGTTCAAATTTGGATGGTGTTTATAGTAGTAATTATACATTAGGTTTGACATTCTCTGTGCCTTCAGATTGGAAATAGGATTAAAATTTAAGTTGTGAAGGAGGACGGTTATGTCTAATCAAGTAGATATAACAGGGATAATTGGTCAAGAAGCAACGGTACAGATACACCAAATACCTTCTTCGAATACAATTAAATTCTCTTCAGTATCAAATACGTACTATGGTAAATTACCTAAAACTAGTGAGTATAGGAATATATATATATTGGGCCTAGGACTAACGATTGTTTTAATTTTATTAATTATATATTATATAAAAAAAAGTTCAAAAACTCGTAATCAATAGATGATTAATAAAATCGTTGTTTATGTTAATATATAGACGTAGGATTTTTGTTAGAATGAAGTTTATCAAGTGAGGGAAGAAATTCTGGCTCTTTGTCAACTAGTGTTGGTAAAAGTTCAAACGTTAGAATTTAGGATCTAGAAAGCTTTTTAG
>NZ_QRJY01000017.1:0-234 GCF_003471765.1 Vagococcus sp. AM17-17 | reverse complement strand
CTAGTGTTGGTAAAAGTTCAAACGTTAGAATTTAGGATCTAGAAAACTTTTTAGTTTTCTAGATCTTTTTTGGTGATTTGAAAGCAGACTTCTTTAAACAAATTGATAGTCGTAGCTTAAAATTATAAAAACTTCTCATGCCATAGGCATTACGCTTTATGACTTTAATATGGTTATTCATACATTCTAAAGGACCATTTGAATAAGATGTTTCAAAGGTGTTTTTTATTTCTT
>NZ_QRJY01000016.1:0-23643 GCF_003471765.1 Vagococcus sp. AM17-17 | reverse complement strand
TCCTAAATTCTAACGTTTTAACTCTTACCAACAGTAGTTGACAAAGAGCCAATTTTTTGTGTATTAAATTAAATGAAACAAATGCGCTATAGCAGTTGTTAACATCGTCATGCCAACACCGATGATAGTTGGAATAATAAATGAAGCGAACGTCCATTTTTTACTTTTTGTTTCTTTATAAATTGTAAGAAGAGTAGTAGAACATGGCCAATGATAAAGAGTAAATAAAATGACATTCATAGCGGTTAACCAAGTCCAACCATTACTTAATAAAAGTTGTCTGAATTGATCTAGAGAGCTAAAGTCTGTAATAGTACTAGTTGCCATGTAACCCATAATCATAATAGGAATAACAATTTCATTAGCAGGCAGTCCTAATATAAAAGCCATTAAAATAGTACCATCTAATCCCATAAGCCGAGCAAAAGGATCAATAAACTCTGTCACGCTTTGTAAAATAGATTGATCTCCGATAGATACATTGGCTAATACCCAAATAACTAAACCAGCCGGTGCTGCAACAATAATAGCACGCCATAAAACAAATAAGGTTCTGTCAAAAATTGAGCGAACAATAACCTGTCCCACTTGTGGTTTTCTATAAGGTGGTAGTTCTAAAGTAAAAGAAGATGGTATACCTTTTAAGACAGTTTTTGATAATAAACGAGAAACCATAATCGTAGTAAACACGCCGAGTAAAATGATGCCTGTTAAAAAGACCGCTGATTGGATAGAGCCTAAAAGTCCAACTGCTCCTCCAGTAAAGAAGACGGTGATAACTGTAATCAAAATAGGAAATCGACCGTTACATGGTACAAAATTATTTGTAATAATGGCAATAAGTCTTTCTCTAGGAGAATCAATGATTCTAGCCCCAACAACCCCAGCTGCGTTACACCCAAATCCCATACACATGGTTAATGCTTGTTTCCCACAGGCTCCGGCTTTTTGAAAATGTTTATCTAAATTAAATGCAACACGAGGTAAGTAACCAAAATCTTCTAATAACGTGAATAATGGGAAAAAGATAGCCATAGGTGGCAACATCACTGCAACCACAGTTGATAGAACTTTATAAACGCCATTAATCAACACATCACGGATAATATGTGGGACACCCCAACTCGTTGTGATAGCCATAAGCCAATTACCAAATTTGTCAAAATTATCGGCTAGAAAATCTGAAGGACCATCCGCTCCTTCAATCGTAAACCAAAAGATAAGAATTAATAATAAAATCATAATAGGAATACCAGTGCTTTTTTGTGTGAGAAGCTTATCTAATTTTTGGTCTTTTAAATCAAAGTTTTTATCTTCAAATATCGTGACTTCTTTTGCAATGACACTTGCTCTATCTACAATTGCTAGTGTTTCAGTTTCTTTATCAGCATGGATTTGTTGCAAAGCTTCCATCATAAATGGATTCGACGTAATTTCTCCATCAATCACACCTTTTGTTTTTTTCATTAAGGTATCGAGACCTTGTTTTTTTACAGCTGATGTTCCAACGACCGGTATACCAAGTAATTCTTGTAGTTTTTCTAAATTAATATGGATTTTTTTCTTTTTCGCTTCATCTAGTAAATTGACACACACAATAACATTTGGTGTCAGTTGCATGATTTGCAATACTAGATTTAGATTTCGTTCTAGACTTGTTGCATCACAGACAACGATAGTTGCTTGGGATTCATTTGATTGAATGAAATCTCGTGCGACTTCTTCTTCAGCTGAGTGAGCTGATAGGGAATAGGTACCAGGTAAATCAACCAAAATAAATCCTTGTCCCTCAAATTCAGTTCGTCCTTGAGCTAAATCAACGGTTTTTCCAGGCCAATTTCCAGTATGTTGTCTTAGTCCAGTTAGTTCGTTAAAAACTGAGCTTTTACCCACGTTAGGGTTTCCAGCTAATGTAATCACAACATCAGACTCTTTTTTACGCTCAACAACAAAGAATTCTTTTTCTTCAGTTGTCATCGTTATACACCTCCACATATTGTGCATCAGAGTTTCTTAATGCAATAGTTGTTCCTCTCAAACGGTAAGCAATCGGATCACTTTTTGGACTGATTAGTGATTTTTTGACAGGTGTTCCAGGATAGAAACCTAAGTCATATAGTCGTTGTTTCATATCTGCATCTGGATGAGAGATGTGAGAAATAGTTGCTTGGTCATTAAGGTTTAAATTTAATAAAGTTTTCATAATCTCACTTCCTTTTTTAGGTAAACCTAATTTAACTTTATTTTAAACCTAATTTATAGTTTAATCAACCCTTTCTGTTATGGTATAAAAATAACTCCTTTTTTATTGATTGTGATATATGATAGAATAAGATATTACCTAAAAAAGGAGTGCAAAAAAGACATGACAAATTTTTATGATAAGTATTATGTTGATCGTCATCAAACAGACTCATTAAAATGGGATGGGGTTACAGAACGTTTTGGAAGTGAAGGACTACTTCCTTTGTGGGTAGCAGATATGGATTTTAAAATTCCCGAAGAGGTTCAAAATAAAATGATTGAAAGAATCAATCATGGTGTTTTTGGTTATTCTGTAGTACCTGATTCATATTACCAAGCAGTGAAATCTTGGCAAAAAAATCAGCACAATGTTGAAGTTGAAAAAGATTGGTTACGTTTTACGACAGGTGTAGTAAATTCACTTCATTACTTAATTCAATGTTTTACAAAAGAACAAGAAGCTGTCATGATTTTTTCACCAGTATATTACCCGTTTTATAATGTGGTTAATGATAATAAACGCAAATTAGTGACATCTGATTTGGTGATTAATAAAGGTAGATATGAGATTAATTATGAAGAGATGGAAGAAAAAATTAAAAAAGAAAACGTCAAAGCGTTAATTTTTTGTTCGCCGCATAATCCAGTTGGACGTGTGTGGACAGTTGAAGAATTAAATATTGTGTCTGATATTTGTCAAAAATATGATGTTTTGTTAATTTCAGATGAGATTCATCAAGATTTTGTAGCAAAAGGTCATACGTTTACTAGTTATTTAGGCGTAGAGGGTGTAGATTTTGACAAATTGATTGTGGTGAATGCTGCATCAAAATCATTTAACTTAGCTAGTTTACTTCATTCACATATTTTTATTCCTTCAACGGATTTAAGAGCAAGTTATGATGAATTTATCAAGACGATAATTAATAATCCAACAAGTTTGATGGGTGTTATTGCCACACAAACAAGCTACGAGTACGGAAAACAGTGGTTAAGTGAACTTAATATGACAATCGATGGAAACTTCAAGTTGATGAAAACACGGTTAAATGAATTATTACCAGAAGCGATTGTCTATGAAAAACAAGGAACTTATTTATCTTGGATTGATTTGTCCGCATATATTACACAAGACAAAATGAAAGAAGTTATGCAAGAAAAGGCTAAAATAGCGATAGATTACGGTGAATGGTTTGGGAAAAATACTGGAACATTTATTCGAATTAATCTTGCAACTCATCCCAAAAATATTGAATTAGCCGTTACGGGTTTAGAAAAAGCGCTAAAAAATTAGTAAATTTTAAAATTTTTTTAAGGTTTCCCTAAAACACCGAGAATTATATTAGTCAGTATGGTAAAATTAGTTTATTAAATTATAGTATTTTGGGAGATGCATAATGGACAATAATTCAAGAAGACACAAAAAAGTAAAAAAGAAATCAAGTGGATTAAAAAAAACGGTAATTGCCTTATTAACAATTTTACTTGTGATTTTGGCAGGAACAGGCATTTTCTTAGCTAAAACTTATTTTGATGTAAAAGATGTTGCAAACAAAGTAAGTGCACCAGTCAAAGGACGACCTGATGATAAGAATATTCAAGAAGGTCAACCATTTTCAGTATTACTGTTAGGAATAGATACAGGTGATTTTGGACGTAACGATGTGGGGCGTTCTGATACAATGCTTGTGGCAACAGTAAATCCTAAAGAAAAGAAAACGACCTTAATTAGTATTCCACGTGATACAAGAACAGAGATTGTTGGGCATGATACGGTTGAAAAGGTGGCTCATGCTTATGCATATGGACAAGCTAAAATGGCGATGGATACAGTAGACAATTTGTTAGATATGAAATTAAATCATTATGTTTGGATCAATATGAAGGGATTTGAAGAATTGGTCAATGCGGTTGATGGAGTAGAGGTCACAAACAAATTTGAATTTGAGCAAGATGGTATGACATTTAAAAAAGGTCCAATCAAATTAAACGGTGAAGAAGCACTTGCCTATACTCGTATGCGATATGAAGACCCTAATGGTGATTATGGTCGTCAAGCTCGTCAACAACAAGTTATCGAAGCGATTGCCAATAAAGCATTAGGTTTTACAGGTGTTAAACGGTACAAAGAAATTTTAAAAGCAATTGAAAATAATATGAAGACAGATTTAGAACCAGAAGAAATGTTTGATATAGCCATGAAGTATCGTGACAGTTTTAAAAATGTTCAGAGTGAAACACTTCAAGGAGAAGGCGTTATGATTGATGGCATTTCTTATCAAGAAATTCCTCAAGCAGAATTAGTGCGTGTTCAAAACTTGATTAAATCACAACTTAAATAGAAAAAGGAGTTAGCCACGTATTAGGTGGTTAACTCTTTTATTTTATGCTAAAGCACCCATTGGATCCCATGGGGCTAAAACTGTTACATCATCTTTTTTAAGTACTTCTTTTAAGTCATCTGAAAGATATTTTTTATTCACAACGACTTGATAAGTATACTCACTCATCCAATCATCACTCATGACAAAATAGCCTTTCGTCCCAACTTTATCTCCCCAACTGTTTTCAACTTTCCATTTAGTTGGTTTGTCATTAATTAAATTCACGCCTGTTAAGACCATTGCATGAGTCATTAAGCTTTCACCATAATCTAAACGTTCTGCTTTACTCATATCATAATTAATATCTAATGTATCTTGTACACTATAAATATCAGTTGCCATAATACCAGTATCTCTTGTTGACGATTGGCCAACATCACAACCAAACCAAACACTTTCGCCATCTTTTAATTGTGCGATAGCTAAGTTTTTAAATGTTTCAATATCAACGTTTAAGTGACGAACTTCTTTACCGCCAACGACGTTTCCTAACATATCAACTGTATAGACTTGATTGTAAGGTTTGTCTTTTGTTGGAGCATTGATAATGCTGACATAATCATTTAAGTCAGTTCCAATGTATTTATCATAGAAAGAAGTAGGAGTTAGCCCTTGTTCTAAATGATAATTTCCATCTGTATCATAATATGAATAATCAAATTCTGTTGGTGGTGTACCTAGAGAGGTACTTAATAAGTTATAGATTTCTTGTAGCAATTCAATTTTACGTGTTTCCACTTCTGATTCAGAGGCGCCATTAGTAATTAATGTTCTTAATGTTAAGGCATCTTTTCTTAATTTTTTATTTAAGTAAGTATTTAACTCACGACTGCTTGAACTACTGTTTGTTTCAGGCATGATTGTTTTTGGCACAATCCCATATTTTTGGATAATCGCTACTAACATATCCCATTGGCCACCATCTTGTTGAGGGGTTGCAAGTAAGAATGCCACTTCACGACTAGTTAATTCTTGATTACTTGTTTTGATGATATTTTCATAGAAATAATTTGCTTTTTCAAATTTATCCCAGAAAAACGTATAGTTTTGAGATAATTCGAAGTCTTTGATGTGATGATTGTTTAAGACATCATGTCTGAATGTATTAAGGGCTGCAAACATCCAACAACGACCACTTTGTTTTTGATTTGTCACGTTTCCTGTATCTAAGTCGATAGAGAAAACGGGATTGTTTTCAACAACTGCTTTTTGATTTTCTGATGAGGCTAAAATACCATTTTTCATCACTGCACGTTGGCTTAATAAATGCTCACGATTAGCAAGATATTTTTGCTCCATATGTTTGACTTGTTCATTTGAAATAGATTTAACCATGTAACCACACCTTTCTTTTATTTCCATTCTACTCCAACATTCTTCAAAATAACACTAAATCGATTATTTTTTTCTAGTGCGAACTGTTTTGCGAAAGTATGTTCGGTATGATAAAATTGAGAAAATAAGTAAATCTAAAGGAGTTTCAGCATGATTGATAGACAAACAAACAATACCTTTGATTTAGTGTCAAAATACGAACCGGCTGGGGATCAACCGGAAGCGATTAAGCAATTAGTAAAGAATATAGAAGATAATGAAAAAGCCCAAATATTAATGGGGGTAACAGGTTCTGGTAAAACGTTCACCATGTCTAATGTAATAAAAGAGGTTAATAAACCAACTTTGATTATTGCGCATAACAAAACACTTGCCGGACAATTATATAGTGAGTTTAAAGAATTTTTTCCAAATAACGCAGTAGAGTATTTCGTGAGTTATTACGATTACTACCAACCAGAAGCATATGTTCCTTCAAGTGATACGTATATTGAAAAAGATTCCAGTGTCAATGATGAGATTGATAAATTACGCCATTCAGCGACCAGTTCCCTATTAGAGCGAAATGATGTGATTGTCGTGGCATCTGTGTCTTGTATTTATGGATTGGGAGATCCTAGAGAATATCAAAATCAGGTTCTTTCTTTACGTGAAGGAATGGAAATGGAACGCAATCAACTCCTTAGAAATTTAGTTGATATTCAATTTGAGCGCAATGACATAGATTTTCAGCGTGGGCGTTTCCGTGTACGTGGTGATGTTGTCGAGATATTTTTAGCGTCAAAAGATGACTTTGCTTTAAGAATTGAATTTTTTGGTGATGAAATTGACCGTATTAGAGAGTTTAATGCCTTAACAGGTGAAATTATTGGTGATAGAGAGCACATAGCAATTTTCCCTGCGACACACTTTGTGACAAACGAAGAGCATTTAGAAGAAGCCATCGCTAAAATCCAAAAAGAATTAGATGACCGACTTAAAGAATTAAGAAGTGAAGAAAAATTATTAGAAGCTCAGCGATTAGAGCAACGGACGAACTATGATATCGAGATGATGCGTGAGATGGGCTATTGTTCTGGTATTGAAAATTATTCACGACATATGGATGGTCGAAGTGAAGGAGAAGCACCGTTTACGTTGATTGACTTCTTCCCTGATGATTTTCTGATTATGGTTGATGAATCCCACGTGACGATGCCACAAATTAGGGGCATGTATAACGGGGATAGAGCAAGAAAACAAATGTTAGTGGACTATGGGTTTAGATTACCTAGTGCGTTAGATAACCGACCACTTAGATTAGAAGAATTTGAAGAAAAAGTGGACCAAATTATGTATGTGTCTGCTACTCCTGGGCCATATGAAATGGAACAAACAGATGACATTGTAGAACAAATTATTAGACCAACTGGTTTACTCGATCCAGTGATTGAAGTAAGACCAATCATGGGGCAAATTGATGATTTAGTTGGGGAAATATATGAACGTGTGGAACGAAATGAACGTGTGTTTATAACGACATTGACTAAAAAAATGTCAGAAGACTTAACGGATTATTTTAAAGAATTAGGAATTAAAGTAAAATATTTACATAGTGACATAAAAACACTTGAAAGAACAGAAATTATTCGCGATTTACGATTAGGTGAGTTTGATGTTTTAATTGGGATTAACTTATTGCGTGAGGGATTAGACGTCCCAGAAGTATCACTTGTTGCGATACTTGATGCTGATAAAGAAGGGTTCTTACGTAGTGAACGCTCACTTATTCAAACGATTGGACGTGCCGCAAGAAACGCCGATGGTAAAGTTATTATGTATGCTGACAAGATTACAGACTCAATGGAGCGAGCAATGTCTGAAACAAGTCGTCGTCGTACCATTCAGGAAGAATATAATGCCGAACATGGTATTGTACCAAAAACGATTAAGAAAGATATTCGTGATTTGATTCGCATTACAAAAGAGAGTGAAGATGAATCAGTCGAAGTAGTATCAATCAAAGATCAATATAATGCAATGGATAGTGAAGGTAAAGAAGCTGTTTTATTAGATATCGAATTGCAAATGAAAGATGCGGCTAAAGCGTTAGACTTTGAAAAAGCGGCAACACTTAGGGACACATTACTCGAATTAAAAGCAGGTAAATAGGAGATAAATCAGATGGCAAATGACAAAATAGTAATACATGGTGCAAGAGCACATAATTTAAAAAACATAGATGTAACGATTCCAAGAGATAAACTCGTCGTGATTACGGGGCTTTCTGGCTCAGGAAAAAGTTCATTAGCATTTGACACGTTATACGCTGAAGGGCAACGTCGTTATGTCGAAAGTTTGTCCTCATACGCACGACAATTTTTAGGGCAAATGGACAAGCCAGATGTTGATAGTATTGATGGGTTGAGTCCAGCAATTTCAATCGACCAAAAAACAACCAGTAAAAATCCACGATCAACGGTTGGGACCGTCACAGAGATAAATGATTATTTAAGACTATTATTTGCTCGAGTAGGTGAGCCTATTTGTCCAAATGATGGCACGAAAATTAGTAGTCAGTCTCCGGAACAAATGACAGATAAGTTGTTAGAGTTAGAAGAAAGAACGAGAATTCAAATTCTAGCACCACTCATTCGTGGAAAAAAAGGACAACACAAAAAAGTATTTGAAAAAATCAAAAAAGATGGGTTTGTCCGAGTGAGAGTTGATGGGAAAACCTATGACATTTCTGAAGTGCCAGAGTTAGAAAAAAATAAAAAGCATGATGTTGAAATTATCGTTGACCGTATTGTTATAAAAGATGGCGTTCGCTCAAGACTATTTGACTCACTTGAACTTGCCTTACGATTAGCAGACGGGTATGTATTGGTTGATGTCATGGATCAAGAAGAGATGCTATTTAGCGAACATTATGCTTGTCCTTATTGTGGTTTTACAGTTGGTGATATTGAGCCTCGATTGTTCTCATTTAATACACCATTTGGAGCGTGTCCAGAGTGTGATGGATTGAGTGTTAAATTAGAGGTTGATGCAGACTTGATTGTTCCAGATGAGATGAAAACATTACGTGAAGGGGCAATTGCACCGTGGAATCCAATCAGCTCAAATTATTACCCCAATATGTTAGAGCAAGCTTGCGAGCAATTTGGCATTGATTTTGATACACCATTTAAAGATCTGACTAAAGAGCAAAAGGAATTATTATTTAGAGGATCAGGAGAAAAGACCTTCCATTTTCATTATAAAAACGAATTTGGTGGCGTGCGTGATGTTGATATTCCATTTGAAGGGATTTTGACTAATATAAATCGCCGTTATCACGAAACAAATAGTGATTACACGAGAGAACAAATGAAGCTATATATGACTGAATTAACGTGTGAAACGTGTCAGGGCTATCGTTTAAATAAAGAAGCTTTATCAGTGAAAATAGATGGAAAACATATTGGAGAAATCAGTGAATTATCAGTGAATCATTCGTTAAACTATATGTCTGAGCTAAACTTTGGCGAACAAGATACAATGATTTCACAACCAATTTTAAAAGAAATTAGAGATAGATTGAGTTTCTTAGAAAACGTTGGATTAGGCTATTTGACTCTTAGCCGTTCAGCCGGAACACTGTCTGGTGGAGAAGCACAACGTATTCGCTTAGCAACCCAGATTGGTTCAAATCTTTCAGGGGTTTTATACATTTTAGATGAGCCATCTATTGGGTTACATCAACGAGACAATAATCGTTTGATTGATTCATTGAAGAAAATGCGTGATTTAGGCAATACGTTAGTTGTGGTGGAACATGATGAAGACACGATGAGAGCAGCTGATTATTTAATTGATATCGGACCTGGAGCAGGAGAGCAAGGTGGACGAATTATTTCAGCCGGAACACCTGAAGAAGTGGAAAAAGATAAGAATTCACTGACAGGTCAATATTTATCAGGTCAGAGAAAAATCGACGTACCAAAAGAACGACGTAAAGGCAATGGAGAAAGTGTGAAAATCACTGGTGCAAAAGAAAATAACTTGAAAAATCTGTCTGTTGAGTTTCCAATGGGTAAATTTGTCGCAGTTACTGGTGTGTCTGGTTCTGGAAAGAGTACATTGGTTAATACGATTTTAAAGAAAGCTCTGGCTCAAAAAATTAATCGTAATTCAGCTAAACCTGGTAAGTTTGATAAGATTACAGGCTATGAATCGATTGAAAAAATCATTGATATTGACCAAAGTCCGATTGGACGAACACCAAGAAGTAACCCGGCAACTTATACGAGTGTGTTTGATGATATACGTGATTTATTTGCTAAAACAAATGAAGCTAAAACACGTGGTTATAAAAAAGGTCGTTTCAGTTTTAATGTGAAAGGCGGAAGATGTGAAGCATGTCGAGGTGATGGAATCATCAAAATCGAAATGCATTTCTTACCAGATGTTTATGTACCATGTGAAGTGTGTCATGGACAACGCTATAATTCTGAAACACTAGAAGTTCGATATAAAGGAAAAAACATTGCTGAGATTTTAGAAATGACAGTGGAAGATGCCGTGGAATTTTTCCAAGCAATTCCTAAAATTCATCGAAAACTTCAAACGATTGTTGATGTCGGACTTGGTTATGTCAAACTAGGTCAATCAGCAACTACCCTATCTGGTGGGGAAGCGCAACGTATGAAGTTAGCAAGTGAGTTACATAAACGCTCGTCAGGTAAAAATTTCTATATATTAGATGAACCGACAACAGGTCTTCATACAGAAGATATCAGTCGCTTACTTGAAGTACTAAATCGCTTGGTAGATAGTGGAAATACTGTTCTAGTTATTGAACATAATCTAGACGTCATAAAAACAGCAGACTACGTCATTGATTTAGGGCCAGAAGGTGGAGAGGGCGGTGGCACAATCATTGCTACTGGAACACCTGAGGATATTATTAAAGTAGAAGAAAGCTATACTGGCTATTATTTAAAAGAAATTATGGAATGTTGATTTTTTGGATAAATATGTCAAAAACGGTAGAATATTTTCTATCGTTTTTCGTTATTTTATGAGAGTTTTTTGTTTGTTTTTAATATAATTTTTGTAAAGCGTTTTCATTGTAAATTAAATGTAAAAAGACTTGCAATTTATGTTACTAAATTATATGTTTATCATGAGATAAGTCAGGAACTATTTCAATATGTAAATTTTTTGTAAAAATTTAGGGGGGACATTCGTGAAAAGAGTGTTAAAAATGATCGCATCAGTTGGATTCATACTGACTGTTACTGGATGTGGAGCAGTTGATAATGGAGAATCGATAAATGCTGTTGGATCGTCTGCCATGCAACCACTTGTTGAGGCTGCTGGTGAACAATATAGTAGTAATCATTTAGGTAAATTTATTAATGTACAAGGTGGTGGTAGTGGAACTGGGCTAAGTCAAGTTCAAGCCGGAGCCGTACAAATAGGAGATTCAGATTTATTTGCAGAAGAAAAAGAAGGTATTGACAGTAAACTATTAGTTGACCATAAAGTTGCAATTGTTGGATTGACACCAATTGTCAATAAAGAAGTTGGCGTCTCAGATATTACAATGGAAAATTTAAGAAAAATATTTACAGGTGAAATTACAAATTGGAAGGAAGTTGGCGGAAAAGATCAAGATGTCGTTTTGATTAATCGTGCTGCAGGAAGTGGTAGTCGTCACACATTTGAACAATGGGTATTAGACGGAAAACAGCCAAAAGGGTCTCAAGAACAAGATTCAACTGGAATGGTTCGTCAAATCGTCAGCACAACACCAGGTGCAATTAGTTATGTGGCGTTTTCTTATGTCACAAAAGATGTTGCAACATTAAATATTGATGGGGTTAAACCAACTGAAGACAATGTTAAAGACAATAAATGGACTATCTGGTCTTATGAACATATGTATACAAAAGGTGAACCTGAAGGCTTAACAAAAGATTTTCTAGAGTATATGTTGTCAGATGAAGTGCAAGAGAATATTGTCCCTAAACTAGGTTATATACCCGTTTCACAGATGCAAGTGGAACGCGATGTTGAAGGTAATATTCAAAAAATTTCCAAATAAAAATTGTTGTTTCATAGGAGGATAAATTTTTGGAAGATATTCAAAGCAAGTTGCTAAAAAAATCGAAAAAAGCAAAGTTGGAACAATTTGGCAAGATGATTAGTTTTATCGCCATTTTATTTATTGTTGTTGTCGTTGTCGCAATATTTTATTTTGTCGCAAGTAAAGGATTGGCAACGTTCTTTAAAGACAAAGTAAATGTCTTTGATTTCCTTTTTGGAAAGGAATGGAATCCAGGATCATTGAGTGAATCTGGTAAGCCATTGGTAGGAGCATTACCAATGATTGCAGGATCATTTATCGTCACTCTTTTATCAGCGATTATTGCAACGCCTTTTGCCATAGGAGCAGCAGTTTTTATGACGGAGATATCGCCTAAACTTGGAACAAAAGTATTGCAACCAGTTATTGAGTTATTAGTTGGTATTCCATCAGTTGTTTATGGTTTTATCGGCTTATCAGTTGTAGTACCAGCTGTTCGTGGTGTGTTTGGTGGATCTGGTTTTGGTATTTTAGCTGGTACGTTTGTTTTATTTGTTATGATTTTACCAACTGTAACCTCTATGACAGTAGATGCCCTAAGAGCAGTCCCTCGACATTATCGAGAAGCGTCATTAGCCTTAGGAGCAACGCGTTGGCAAACAATTTATAAAGTTGTATTAAGAGCAGCGGTACCGGGGATTTTAACAGCAGTTGTATTTGGTATGGCACGAGCATTTGGTGAAGCATTAGCGATTCAAATGGTTATTGGTAATGCGTCACTTATGCCGCATAATTTAATCACACCAGCATCAACTCTTACAAGTGTATTAACTATGGGAATTGGTAATACTGTTATGGGAACACTGGAAAATAATGCACTTTGGTCATTAGCTTTACTATTGTTATTAATGTCTCTATTTTTTAATATTGTAACGCGACTAATTGGTAAAAAAGGAGAAATGAAATAATGAATGCTAAAAAAGCAGATAAAATCGCAACAGGTGTGTTATACGCTATTGCCGGTGTTATTACATTAATCTTAGCTAGCTTAATTTTGTACATTTTAGGTCGTGGTTTACCCCATATCAGCTGGAGTTTTTTAACAACACCTTCTAAAAGCTTTCAAGCAGGTGGTGGAATAGGTATTCAGTTGTTTAACTCGTTCTATTTATTAATCATTACAATGTTAATTAGTATTCCTATCTCATTAGGAGCTGGTATTTATTTATCAGAGTACGCCAAGAAAAACTTTTTTACCAACGCCATCCGTACAGCCATTGAGGTACTAAGTTCGCTTCCTTCAGTTGTTGTTGGTTTGTTTGGTTTCTTGATTTTTGTTATTCAAGCTGGCTTAGGTTTTTCAATTATTTCAGGAGCGTTAGCATTAACATTTTTCAATTTACCACTTTTAACAAGAAACGTAGAAGAGTCTTTAAAAGCCGTTCACTATACACAAAGAGAAGCTGGATTAGCTCTTGGTTTATCTCGTTGGGAAACTGTTACACGTGTGGTGATTCCAGAAGCATTACCAGGTATTTTAACAGGGGTCATTTTAGGAGCAGGTCGTATCTTTGGTGAAGCCGCTGCATTAATTTACACAGCAGGACAAAGTGCACCGGCATTAGACTTTACAAATTGGAATCCATTAAGTATTTCTAGTCCATTAAATATCTTTAGACAAGCAGAAACGTTAGCGGTCCATATTTGGAAGATTAATAGTGAGGGAAATATGCCAGATGGGCCTCAAGTATCAGCAGGAGCTTCTGCTGTTTTAATTATCGCTGTTTTATTATTTAACTTTCTAGCACGCTTCTTAGGTAAAAAATTGCACAAAAAAATTACATCAGCTTAGATTGGGGATTTAGATGAAAACTTATAACACTGATGATACGCATATTATAAAACTGAATGAGAATGAGCAAGATATTGCATTAGAAACAAAAGATATACATGTTTGGTATGGTACAAATGAAGCTATAAAAGGAGTATCATTACAATTCGAAAAAAATAAAATCACCTCACTTATTGGCCCTTCAGGTTGTGGTAAATCAACATATTTGCGTTCTTTAAATCGTATGAATGATCAAATAGGTGGAACGAAAGTAACAGGTGATATTATTTATAAAAATACCGATATCAATTCATCGAAAGTAGATGTTTATGAGATGAGAAAACATATCGGGATGGTTTTTCAAAGACCTAATCCTTTCAGTAAGTCCATTTATGAAAATATTACCTTTGCCTTAAAACGACACGGACAAAAAGATAAAAAAATATTGGATGAAGTCGTAGAGACAAGTTTGAAACAGGCAGCACTGTGGGATCAAGTAAAAGATAATTTGCATAAAAGTGCGTTAGCTTTATCAGGAGGACAACAGCAGAGATTGTGTATTGCACGTGCGATTGCCATGAAACCAGATATTTTGCTATTAGATGAGCCCGCTAGTGCACTAGATCCTATTTCTACTAGTAAAGTAGAAGAGACATTGATTAACTTAAAAGAAGACTATACGATTGTCATTGTTACGCATAATATGCAACAAGCATCTCGTATTAGTGACTATACTGCGTTCTTTTATATGGGAAAAGTATTAGAATATGATCAAACGAAAAAAATCTTTACGCGACCAAAAATACAAGCTACTGAAGATTATGTTTCAGGTCACTTTGGTTAAGGAGGAACGTTATGTCAATAATAGAATCAAACGATTTGCATTTATATTATGGGAAGAATGAGGCTTTAAAGGGAATTACAATGGACTTTGATCAAGGTGGCATTACGGCATTAATTGGTCCATCTGGTTGTGGAAAGTCTACATTTTTAAGAACGTTAAACCGTATGAACGACTTAATCCCGTCTGTTACAATTACAGGAAAAGTGACTTATAAAGATAGTGATATCTATAGTCCAAAAACGGATATTGTGACATTAAGAAAACAAATAGGAATGGTATTCCAACAACCTAATCCATTTCCATTTAGTATTTATGAAAATGTTATTTACGGATTGCGTTTAGAAGGAAAGCATACAAAAGAAGAATTAGATCGAATAGTGGAAGAAAGTTTAAAAGCTGCAGCTGTATGGGACGATGTAAAGGATAAATTAAATAAGAGTGCTCTTTCTTTATCAGGAGGACAACAACAACGAGTGTGTATTGCACGTGTACTAGCTGTTCAGCCTGAAGTGATTTTACTGGATGAGCCAACTAGTGCTCTTGATCCGGTTTCTAGTGGTAAAATAGAAAATATGCTGTTAGAATTAAAGAATGATTATACAATGATTATGGTGACACATAACATGCAGCAAGCATCACGTATTTCTGATAAAACAGCTTTCTTTTTAAATGGTGACTTAATAGAATACGATAAAACAAAAAAAATATTCTTAAATCCAAGCGAAAAAGAAACAGAAGATTATATTACCGGTAAATTCGGTTAAGGTACGTGTAAAACAGATTATAAAGGAGATGAAGAGATGCTTAGAAGTCAATTTGAAGAAGATTTACAAAACCTACATGATAAATTTGAAAAAATGGGTAATGATGTAAACGTCGCAATCAGTAACTCTGTTCGTGCATTTATTGATCATGATAAATCATTAGCTAAAGAAGTAATTGAAGCTGATAGTGAAATTAATGCACAAGAATTAGGATTAGAAAAGAAAAGTTTTGAGATGATTGCTCTGCAACAACCTGTTACGACGGACTTAAGACGAATTGTGACTATTATGAAAGCAAGTTCTGACCTAGAAAGAATGGGAGACCATGCTGTATCGATTGCTAAGGCAACGATTCGTCTAAAGGGAACAAAACGTGTTCTGTCTATCGAAGATGAGATTTCTGACATGGCGACACACGTTATGGGGATGGTGAGCTCAGTTTTAGATGCATATATTCATACTGACAGTGATAAAGCTATTACCATAGCACAAAGTGATCGTGTGACGAATGATTACTTCAAGTCAATTTATCGTCATTCAATTAAAGCAATGGAACAAGATACCGAAACGGTTATTGTTGGTGCTGATTATTTACAAGTTGCTGGTTATTTAGAGAGAATTGGTGACTATGTATGTAATATTTGTGAGTGGATCATCTACTTACGAACTGGAAAAATTTCCGAATTAGCTGAAACGATGCACGAAGATGAATAAAAAAAATCCATTAAGATATCTAACAACTATCTTAATGGATTTTTTTATGCATTTGAATCAAAGTAATATTCATAAAAATAGGCTTAAAATGGGTGAATATTAATTTTTGCGTTAATTAATGAATAAACATGTTTACTTTACGTTTTAAAACGGATAATATTGAACATAATTTAAATAGTGTAAATGGAGGAAGATAATATGACAAAAGAAAAAGTAGTTTTAGCCTATTCTGGTGGATTAGATACATCTATTGCGATTAGTTGGTTAAAAAAAGATTATGATGTAGTAGCAGTGTGTTTAGATGTGGATGAAGGGAAAGATTTAGATTTTATTAAAGAAAAATAGTTGACAGTAGGTGATATTGAATCATATGTGATTGATGTTCGTGAAGAGTTTGCGACGGAGTTTGTTTTACTAGCTTTACAAGCACATGCTTACTACGAACAAAAATACCCATTGGTTTCAGCCTTAAGTCGTCCGTTAATTTCAAAAAAATTAGTTGAATTAGCTCATCAAGTTGATGCAACAGTGATTGCTCATGGTTGTACAGGAAAAGGAAATGACCAAGTTCGTTTTGAAGTCGCAATTGCTTCACTGGATCCCAAACTTAAAGTGATTTCTCCAGTTCGTGAATGGAAATGGTCTCGTGAAGAAGAAATTAATTATGCAAAAGAAAATGGTGTGCCAGTTCCAGCTGCTTTACACAATCCTTATTCTGTTGACCAAAACTTATGGGGACGTGCGAATGAATGTGGTGTATTAGAAAATCCTTGGAATGAAGCACCAGAAGAAGCATATGCTTTAACTGTTTCTCCAGAGAATGCACCAGACACATCTGAGTATGTAGACATTACGTTCGAACAAGGTGTACCAGTAAGTATCAATGGGAAAAAATATAGCTTAGCAGAGTTAATTCAAGAATTAAATGTATTGGCAGGTAAACATGGTGTTGGACGAATTGACCATGTAGAAAATCGTTTAGTTGGTATTAAATCTCGTGAAATATATGAGTGCCCAGGAGCTATTGCATTATTAACTGCTCACAAAGAAATTGAAGATTTAACATTGGTTCGCGAAGTATCTCACTTTAAACCAATCTTAGAAAATGAATTATCAAACTTAATTTACAATGCTTTATGGTTTAATCCAGCCACTCAAGCAATTTTGGCGTATATTAAAGAAACGCAAAAAGTGGTGAACGGAACAGCCAAAGTGAAATTATATAAAGGCAATGCCACAGTTGTCGCAAGAAAATCACCAAACTCATTATATGATGAAAACTTAGCAACTTATACAAGTGCAGATACATTTGATCAAGATGCTGCCATTGGTTTTATCAAATTATGGGGCTTACCAACAAAAGTTAATGCAGAAGTCAATGACCCAGAGGAGTAATTCAATGAAAAATGAAAAACTATGGGGCGGTAGATTTGAACAAAGTTTAGAGAGCTGGGTTGAAGAGTTTGGTGCATCTATCACATTTGACCAAAAAATGGCAGAGTTTGATATTAAAGGGTCAATTGCACATGCTAAAATGCTTGGGCAAACTGGCATCATTGATTTAGTAGAAGCTGAAATATTAGTTAAAGGTTTAGAAGAGTTATTAGCAGAGTACAATGAAGGAAAACTTGTTTTTGATGTGACGAATGAAGACATTCATATGAATATCGAAGTATTGTTAACTCAAAAAGTAGGGGCAGTTGCGGGAAAGTTGCACACTGCTCGTTCACGAAATGATCAAGTTGCAACTGACATGCATCTTTACCTAAAATATCATTTAGGTGATATTATTGAGAGACTAAGTCATTTACGCCATGTCTTAGTGGCTCTTGCTGAGAAACACGTTAAAACGATCATGCCAGGTTATACGCATTTGCAACATGCCCAACCGATTTCTTTAGGTCACTACTATATGGCATATTATAGTATGTTTACTCGTGACAGTGAGCGTTTTGAATTTAATATTTCACATACTGATATTTCGCCATTAGGTGCTGCAGCTCTAGCAGGGATAACCTTCCCAATTGATAGAGAATTGACTGCTGAGTTAATGGGCTTTGAAGCAATTTATACCAATTCGTTAGACGCTGTATCTGATCGTGATTTTATTGTAGAGTTTTTAACGAATGCGAGCTTACTAATGATGCACATGTCTCGAATTTGTGAGGAACTTGTATCATGGTGTTCAAATGAATGTCAATATATTACGTTATCAGATACCTTTTCTACAGGGTCTTCTATTATGCCGCAGAAAAAAAATCCTGATATGGCAGAGTTAATCCGTGGTAAAACAGGTAGAGTTTATGGTAATCTGTTTTCACTTTTAACAGTGATGAAGTCACTTCCTTTAGCATATAATAAAGATTTACAAGAAGATAAAGAAGGTATGTTTGATACGGTGGAAACAATTTCGGTGTCGATTGATATATTGGCAGGCATGCTAGAAAGTATGACAGTAAACGAAGAAAGAATGTTGTATTCAACAGAAAAAGATTTTTCAAATGCGACTGAACTAGCTGATTATCTGGCCACTAAAGGGATTCCTTTTAGAAAAGCACACGAAATTGTAGGCTCTCTTGTCTTAGAATGTACGCAATCAGGAAACTTTTTACAAGACGTTCCATTGTCCCGTTATAAAGAATTATCTGACTTGATAGAAGATGATATTTATGACGTATTACAATCTAAAACGGCAGTCGAAAGACGCAATAGTTATGGTGGGACAGGGTTTATGCAAGTTTTACAACAAATTGACCAAGCAAAAACACAATTAACATCATAAAAAATCGTTATTTTATAACGGTTTTTTTATGATATTTTATTATATGACAGTAAATCTCAAGAAAATGACAGTTACCTAAAAAAATGTAATTTTTTTGTAACAAAAGTATGAATAAACTATGTTATAGTTTATAGTATAAATAAAGATAGAATCGGAGTTAAAAGATAGATGAGATTTAAAAAAGCCATTGCCGTAACCTTATTAACCACAACACTATCTGGATTTGTCTGCCCAGCAGTTATTAAAGCTGAGACTGTTGATAAAAAAATAGAAAATGCGCAAAAAAAAATAGATGACTTAACATCAAAGAAAAATGAATCAGATAAATCGTTAGAAGAATTGAATGCTACAATTAGTAAAATCGATTCAGATATAGATAAGATTTTATCGGAAAAAGCATTATTAGAAAAAGAGATTAATGAATTAACAAAAGAAATTGATGAGTTAAAAGTAATCATCGAAAAACGTAACAAACAAGTTGAAAATCAAGCAAGATCAGCACAAATAAATCAGGAAGACCAAGATTTAATGAATATTGTGTTAGATTCTGAATCAATATCAGATGCGTTGAGTCGTACTGTGGCTTATACTAAGTTAGTTTCTGCTAATAAGGATGTAATGGAAGCACAAAAAAAGGATCAAGTAGCCCTTGATAAGAAAAAGGCAACTTTGAGTAAAAAGGTTGATGAAGTTAACAAAACAGCTGAAGAACTAAAAACAAAACAAGAAACATTAGAACAAAATAAAGCAACACAGGTTGCTCTAGCAGAAACGATTCTGAAAGAATTATCAAAAGAATCTGGTAATAAATCTGCATTACAATCACAAAAAGAAGAAGCAGAACGTATTGCCGAAGAGAATAAAAAACGCTTAAAAGAACTTTCTGAAAAAAAAGAAGCGGCTAAGAAAGAGCTAGAAGAGCAACGTAAAAAAGAACAAAAAGAAGCTGAAGAAAAACAATTAGAAGCACAAGATAGCATTTCACCATCAAAACCATCTAGTGCCATCGGACAAAGTAATAATAATCAGTCAGATGAGAAACCAAATGAAGTGGTGTCTTTGCCAAGTCAGGGTGGTTTTGCTTTACCGTTAGCTGGTGGATATACTGTTACTAGTAGGTTTGGATCAAGACCTGATCCGACTGGTTATTCAGGTAGTCACCATGATGGAATTGATTTAGCAATTGGTGCTGGCACACCTATTTTAGCATCTAGAGCAGGTGAAGTTGTTGAAGCAAGCTATCATCCAAGTGCTGGTAACCACGTAATTATTTTACATGATAATGGTTTATTTACTTACTACATGCATATGACAAATATTAGAACAAGCGTTGGATCAGTGGTTCAAGCTGGTGAAACAATTGGAACAGTTGGCTCAACTGGTAATTCTACTGGTGCCCATTTGCATTTTGGTATCAGTTCAGGGTTATGGAGTGGATTTATTGATCCTTCTTCAATCCTCTCATTTTAATAACCGTTAGATAAAAAACCTTAAAGTTGATTTTAAGGTTTTTATTTTTTATATGTATTGAAAACCATCGGCTATGCGGGTAGTTCTAAAGAGCTTCCAGCGTGGTATTAAAAAATCCTCCTAAAATGATAAAATAGACTTGGTTTCCCAACCACAAACTATCAAATCACAAGGAGGTTCCTTATGAAAAAGGACAATTAAAGTTTATCACACACAACATGGAAATGTAAGTATCACATCGTTTTTGCACCGAAATATAGACGCTAAATAATCTATGGAAAATATAAGAAAAGTGTTGGAGAAATATTGCGCGATTTATGCGAAAGAAAAGGTGTTGAAATCATAGAAGCTAATGGCTGTAAGGACCATATATATATGTTAGTAAGCATTCCACCTAAACTTAGTGTTTCCGGTTTTATAGGTTATTTAAAGGAAAAAGTAGGTTAATGATTTTTGATAGACATGCAGAGCTAAAAGATCGTTATGGAAACAGAAAATTTTGGTATCGAGGTTATGATGTAGATACGGTTGGAAGAAATAAAAAGCAAATTGAAAAATACATAAGAAATCAAATTCAAAAAGATTATGTAGCAGATCAGCTTACATTATTTGAAAAATATGATCCGTTCACAGGAGAGAAAAATAAAAAGAAATAAGTAACCATTTTAGGTTTCGAGAGTAAATGTGATGCATAAGAAAAACAGCCAGTTTTCACTGGTGGTTTTGATTAGGATGATAATGGAATAAGTCTTCATATACAGTCATAAATCAATCTCAAGTCCTATGACATTTATATAAAAATGAGACATAATATGAGTGTAGGTTAGAAATGTATAGATAGAGATGTTAAGAGGAGGATATACGATGAACGAACGTGAAAGAATTTTAGACTTAGTTAAAAAAGGTATTTTAACAACAGAAGAGGGACTTGTTTTATTAGAAAACATTGCGACTGAAAAAGATGAAAAATTAATTGATGCTGAAGCCAAACAAGTTAAACACACAACAGTTGATGAGAAAAAAGAAACGACTTATAACGATAGTGAAGCATTAGAAAAAATATTAGAGAGATTAGCAGAAGAAGAAAATAGAAAATCAGTTGAATATGATGAGTTAACTGTTAAAATTCAAGGATTAAGACAAGACATTCGAGAAATTGAAGAACAATTAATGGTGTTTGATACAATGGAAGATTTGGAAACATTAACAGCTGAAAAAGAAGCAGAACGTGAACAACTAAAAAAAGATTTAGCCTATTTAAAAGAAACTGACGTTCAGTTAACTGCTGAAAAAGCTGAGTTAAATGAAGAATTAAAATCTATTAAAAAAGAACGACATGATACACAAGAAACAGAATCTATTTTAGGTTTTGATATTCCAAAAGAGTGGAAGGAGCAAACAAACGAAAAAATAAATCAGGCAACAGGCAAAGTAGAAGAAGTAGGAAAATACTTTGGTGAATTCTTGAAAAAAACAGTGGATGTTGTTAGTTCAACCGTATCAGATAATGTTGAATGGAAAGACGTGAATATTAAAGTACCAGGAGTTAGCTCACATTCATTCACACATGAGTTTTTATATCCAAATAGCACGGCAACCTTAATTGATGTAAAAGTAGCAAATGGTAAAGTTAAGTTTAAAACATGGGACCAGTCAGATGTAAAAGTTATTGCGAATGTGAAGTTCTATGGTAAATTAAATAATAACACGCCATTTGAAGCATTTATCGAACGCAGTGAAATCATAGTAGATGAAGAGAATATTTCATTCCAAATTCCAAACAAACGATTAAATTGTGAATTAGAATTTTATTTACCAAAACACCTATTTGACCATGTATCAGTAAAAATGTTAAATGGTGATATTAAAATAGAAGATATGTTATTAGGTGATGTGTTCTTAAAATCAACTAATGGTAAAATTAAAGCATCTGACGTCAAAGCAACTATGTTAGAAGTTGAAGGTGTAAATGGTGACATTAAAGTAGAAAATAGTGAGATTGTTGATTTTATTGCTCAAACAGTTAATGGCGAAGTGGTGAGTAAAGCATCTATTGAACACACAAGTGTGTCATTAATTAATGGTACAATCAAAGTGACATCGACTGATTTAAAACCTAAAAAAATCAAAGCAACTGTGGTAAATGGTGATATTAAAGTCTCCCTTGCCAAACAAGCAGGTATTCAAGCAGATTGTCAAACAAACTTTGGCTCAATTAAAAATCGTTTGGAAGACATTGATATCTTGAAAGAGAAAAAAGAGCGAATGAATCAAATGGTTGAGTTTGTTCGTGAAGAAGAAGAAATAATTCAATTATCTTTAAATACAACAACAGGAAGTATTTACTTAAAAGATAATGACTAATAGATGGAGTGATTAAGAATGAATAGAAAATTGACTAAATCAAATAATAATATTGTATTAACCGGAACTTTGGCTGGAATTGCAGAATATTTCAATATCGATCCAACATTAGTCAGAATCATCTATGTGATTTTATCAATGTTTACATTTGGTTCTCCAATCGTGTTGTATATTATTTTAGCTTTAATCGTCCCAGCATCAAATAAACCGCGTCAAACACGCTCACCATACGAAGGATACGATTATCCATATGATGAATCATCAAAAAGAGGAAGAGCAAAACGACCTCGTAAGGAAGCACAAAAAGTAGAAGAAGATGACTGGAGTGACTTTTAGTGACATATTTTCAACGTCTGATTATTAATACATTGGCGTTTATATCATTATCAGTGTTATTCCCATCAATGTTTTACGTGAATAGTTTTGTAATAGCAATTGTGGCAAGTATTGTGTTATCGGCATTGAACTTTTTAGTGAAGCCGATTCTTCATATTTTGTCATTACCGATTACTTTAATCACGTTTGGCTTGTTCAGTTTCGTGATTAATGGGATGATGTTAAAGTTGACCTCAGTCATAGTCGGTGAACAAAATTTTGCTTTCTCTAGTTTAGGAGCAGCGATTTTTATATCGCTACTCTTATCGCTGATAAACTCGATTGTTATCAATAAACATATGGATCGCTATTAATATAGAAATCAAAGCATATAGTGTTAATTCACTGTATGCTTTTTATTTGTGAAAAATTATTTAGGCTCTATGTCAAATCGTGTCAATGAACAGTAGTATTAATAAAAAATCCTTAAAAATGAAATAGAATTAATTGGAGTGAGGGAAGAAATTCTCTCGCTTTTTTA
>NZ_QRJY01000015.1:0-24908 GCF_003471765.1 Vagococcus sp. AM17-17 | reverse complement strand
GATCCTAAATTCTAACGTTTTAACTCTTACCAACAGTAGTTGACAAAGAGCCTATTTTTTCCAATGAAAAAACGAGGCACAAGTCCTCGCTTTTAATGTCTTAATTTCTAACTAGTACCAGTACAATCGTCAATACGACAAATGACAACATAGCTAGTGTATCGGTTTTATCCCAGTTTAGAACACGATATTTCGTACGGCCTTCGCCACCACGATAACCACGTGCTTCCATCGCAATCGCTAATTCTTCTGCCCGGTTAAAACTACTTACAAATAACGGAATCAGAAGTGGCACAATAGCTTTCATCTTATCCATTAAGTTTCCTTCGCCAAAATCAACCCCACGCGCGCGTTGAGCGTTCATTATTTTTTCTGTTTCGTCCATCAATGTTGGCACAAAACGCAATGCAATAGACAACATCAATGAAATTTCATGTGCTGGAAATTTTATTTTTTCCAATGGTCTAAGTAAATACTCAATCGCATCTGAGAGTGACAATGGTGGAGTGGTGAGCGTTAAAAGTGTCGACATAAAAATAATCAACACAAAACGTGTAAAGATAAAGAACCCATTGACCAAACCAAATTGGCTAATGCTTATCCAACCCCACTCAAAGTACACATGTCCCCCACGCGTAAAGAGTACCTGGAGTCCCACTGTAAATAAAATCAACCAAATTAATGGTTTCACTCCTTTAAGGAAGAAACTTAGTTTAATCTTTGATAACCAAATACAAAATAGCGTGAAAGCAAACATCACACCAAATGATAAAAAGTTATTACAAATAAAGATAATCCCAATAAAGTAAAAACTAGCGATTAATTTGGCACGAGGATCCATACGATGTACGACAGAATCTCCCGGTATATAACGACCTAAAATCAATTTATTCATCATCTGAGAGTACCTGCCTTTTTTCAAGTATCGGTAAAAGCTCGTCAGATAATTCTTCTGCGGTTAGTGGCAAGCGACTAAATTCCATGCCCTTTGCCATTAAATCAAAAGCAAATTCTGTCGCTGTTGGAACGCCTAATTGTTTTTCACGTAACCATTTTACATCATTGAAAATATCACGTGGATGTCCTTGTTTTTGGACCTTTCCTTTTTCAAGAACCACCATAAAATCAGCATACTCAGCCACATCATCCATTAAATGCGTCACTAAGATAATACCAATGCCTCTTTCCTTATGTAGACGATAAAACATATCCATCATGTCTTTTCTACCCTTAGGATCAAGGCCAGCTGTTGGTTCGTCTAAAATCAACACTTCAGGTTCCATAGCCAATACACCAGCTATTGCCACACGACGCATTTGTCCTCCTGAAAGGTCAAATGGTGAGCGCTCAAGGTAGCTATCATCAAGACCAACAAGTTCTAACATCTCACTAGCTAAACGGGCACTTTCTTCTTCAGATACACCAAAATTCTTTGGCCCAAAAGCTATATCTAATGCGACTGTTTCATCAAATAATTGTGACTCAGGAAATTGGAACACAATCCCAACTTTTTTACGGATTGGTTTCAAATTTTTATTACTTGTATCAGGTGTAATTTCTCTATCGCCGATAAACACTTTCCCACCTGTTGGTTTCAGTAACGCATTCAGATGTTGTAGTAACGTTGATTTACCACTTCCTGTATGACCAACAATCGCGCTATAACTATTGCTTGGAATGTCTAAATTAATATCAAACAAAACGCGTTGTTCAAATGGGCTATTAGGCTGATACGTAAAATCTACTTTCTCAAACCGTATGTCCATAGCCATTCCACCATTCCTTCCCTCGTCAAATACTCTTTGGGTACCTCAATGCCTTTTTTACGTAATGAAGCTTTTAATTTTTCCGGAAATGGAACGTCTAGTCCCATACCTATCAATGCCTCTCCATGAGAAAAAATTTCTTTAGGTATCCCCTCGTGAATAATTTGTCCTTCTTGCATGACTAGTACACGATTAGCATACGCTGCTTCATCTATATCATGTGTAATCGAAATAACTGTCAGATTCGTTTCTTCTTTCAATGCACGAATAGTTTCAATAACATCTTGTCTACCTTGTGGATCAAGCATAGACGTTGCCTCATCTAAAATAATCACATCAGGTGCTAGTGCAATGACTCCAGCAATGGCCACACGTTGTTTTTGACCACCAGATAACCTAGCTGGCTCTTTTATCTTAAAGTCAGACATACGAACTCTCTCAAGTGCATTGTTGACCCTTACAATCATTTCATCGCGAGGTACTCCCTGATTTTCTAAACCAAAGGCAACATCATCTTCAACAGTTGAACCAACAAATTGATTGTCAGGATTTTGAAATACCATTCCAACCATTTTTCGGATGTCCCAAATATTTTCTTCCGTTAGTATTTCTCCGTTCACTTTTATCTCACCAGACTCAGGCGTAATCAATCCATTAATGGTTTTAGCTAGTGTTGATTTCCCCGATCCGTTGTGACCAATTAAAGCAACCCACTCACCTTGATAAATCTTTAGCGATACATCATTTAATGCTTTATGTTCCTGTCCATAATATTGGAAAGATATATTATTTAATTCAATTAAGGGATTTTTCATTTTACTGCCTTCCTTAAATAACGTCATTTTAGTTTTTAAAAAATGCTTCTTTCTAAACTCAATAATTTGAGGATACAAAGAAACATTTTTATGTATAATAACCATTTATCATAAATGATGATATAAAAAAAGCACTTTATATGATGAGCGCAAGTCCTCTATCACAAAAGACAGAGGACTGCACCGAGCTAGACTCGGAGATTACTCTCCAACATCATAACACTCTAAAAAGATCATCTATAAAGTGATGCAATTATCAAAATTAAACAAGTTCAATGATAACCATTGGTGCTGCGTCTCCACGGCGTTGTCCTTTTTTAAGGATACGTGTGTAACCACCTTGACGGTCAGCATAACGAGGTCCTAAGTCATTGAATAATTTTTGTAAAGCACTTTCTTCAATGATAGTTTCTTCTTTTTCGTCTAAACGAGCTTCTAAGTATTCATTTCTTACGAATGCTGCAGCTTGACGACGAGCATGAAGATCCCCACGTTTACCTAAAGTAATCATTTTTTCAGTTGTTGAACGGATTTCTTTTGCACGAGCTTCAGTTGTCTCAATGCGTTCATTGATAATTAAATCAGTTGTTAAATCACGTAACATTGCTTTTCGTTGGCTGCTTGTGCGACCTAATTTACGATAACTCACGTCGTGTTCCCTCCTTTAATCGGTTTAGATTAGTCCTCTTGGCGTAATCCTAAAGAAAGATCTGCTAATTTAGCTTTAACTTCTTCAAGTGATTTACGTCCTAAGTTACGAACTTTAATCATTTCGGCTTCAGATTTATTAGTTAATTCTTGTAATGTGTTAATGCCTGCGCGTTTCAAACAGTTATAAGAACGTACAGATAAATCAAGCTCTTCGATTGTTGTTTCTAACATTTTTTCTTTTTGTGTTTCTTCTTTTTCGATCATGATTTCGGCATTTTTTGCTTCATCAGTCAAGTTAACAAAAATATCTAAATGCTCAGTCAAGATTTTAGCAGATAAACTGATAGCTTCTTGTGGAGCAATAGATCCATCTGTCCAGACATCTAAAGTTAATTTGTCATAATCATCACGACGCCCAACACGTGTGTTTTCTACTTGGTAGTTAACACGGTTAACTGGCGTGTAGATAGAATCCACTGGTAATACACCAATTGGCATATCTTCACTCTTATTTTCTTCAGCTTGGACATAACCACGTCCTGGCTTAACAGTTAAACTTGCACGGAAAGTTGCACCTTCAGCAACGCTACAAATGAATAAATCTTTATTCATAATTTCAACATCACTGTCAGTAAGAATATCTCCAGCAGTCACGTCAGCTGGGCCAGTTATATCAATCTCAAGTGTCTTTTCTTCATCAGCATAAAGCTTTAAAGCTAGTCCCTTGATATTTAGAATAATTTGAGTGACATCCTCACGTACACCTTTGACAGTTGAAAATTCATGCAACACACCATCGATTTGTAAATTAGTGATGGCAGCCCCTGGTAGAGACGATAATAAAATACGGCGTAGGGAGTTCCCTAAAGTCGTTCCATATCCTCTTTCAAGTGGTTCGATGACGAACTTGCCATAATCTCTATCTTCATCGATCTTTGTGATTCTTGGTTTCTCAAATTCAATCATTCTTGTCTATACCCCTTTCAAAACGAAAGTGTCTTGTTCAATGTCGCTATAATTCCTATCCAATGAATAAACTCTCACTAAACACGACGGCGTTTTGGAGGGCGACATCCATTATGTGGAACTGGAGTAACGTCACGAATTGCTGTCACTTCTAATCCTGTTGCTTGTAATGAACGAATAGCTGCTTCACGACCAGAACCAGGTCCTTTTACAGTTACGTCAACAGTTTTCAAGCCATGTTCCATAGCTGCTTTTGCTGCAGTTTCAGCTGCCATTTGAGCTGCGAATGGAGTTGCTTTTTTACTACCTTTAAATCCTAATGAACCTGCAGATGACCATGCAATTGCATTTCCATGTACGTCAGTTAACATTACGATTGTATTATTGAAAGTAGAGTGGATATGTGCCACACCTGCTTCAATATTTTTTTTCACTCGGCGTTTTCTTGAAACTTTTTTTGCTACCATGAAGCTTTAAACCTCCTTCACTCTAATCTTATTTTTTCTTACCAGCGATTGAACGAGCTGGTCCTTTTCTAGTACGAGCATTGTTTTTTGTGTTTTGACCACGAGTTGGTAAACCACGACGATGACGCATACCTCTGTATGAACCAATTTCCATCAATCGTTTGATGTTTAAGTTCACTTCACGACGTAAGTCACCTTCTACTTTTAATTTATCTACTGCAGCACGGATGCTATCAGTTTGTTCGTTAGTTAAATCGCGCACACGAATATCTTCAGAAACTCCTGCTTCTTTTAAGATTTCTTGAGAAGTTTTCTTTCCAATACCGTAAATGTAAGTAAGCGAAATAACAACACGTTTATCACGAGGAATATCTACACCTGCAATACGAGCCATTATTCGTTACACCTCCTTTATCCTTGACGTTGTTTATGTTTTGGGTTTTCACAGATAACCATAACTCGACCTTTACGACGAATTATTTTGCATTTTTCACAAATTGGTTTTACTGATGGTCTTACTTTCATGATTATACCTCCTTGAATTTTACGGAGTACAATTATTTAAAGCGGTAAGTAATACGACCACGAGTTAAATCATATGGAGATAACTCAACAGTTACTTTGTCACCAGGTAAAATACGAATGTAGTGCATTCTGATCTTTCCTGATACGTGAGCCAAAATAACATGGCCATTTTCTAATTCAACTTTAAACATTGCATTCGGCAAAGTTTCGACGACTGTACCTTCGATTTCAATCATATCTTCTTTCGCCACAACTAGTACCTCCTTATACAGTGTTTGCATCTGACAATTGACAAAAATAGTACTCACACCTATTTCTTTTCAACTTTTGTATTATAGCATAAATGCTAGACAAAGAAAAGATACCAACGCTAATTCAATGAAAAAACACGGGTAAGAAATAGTAAGTGACATAGAATAGATAACTAGATGAGCTTTCTAATTGGCTTTATCTATGATTGATTTCACATCTTCAAAAACAGCATCAATATCGCGATCACCATCAATGGTATGTAACACACCTTTGTCTTCGTAATACGCTAAAATTGGTTCGCTATTTTTGATATTTACTTCTAGACGATTCTTAACTGTCTCAGGCTTGTCATCTTCTCTTTGATAAAAATCATGACTACCACAACGATCACAAGTACCTTCCACTTTGGGTGGATTGTTTGTTTTGTGATAAGTTGCGCCACAACTTCTACAAATGATACGACCAGCAAGACGGTCAACTAATACATCTTCTGCTACATGGATGTTTAGAACATCATCTACCTTTTTACCTAACTCCTCTAAAATTGTATCTAATTCTTCTGCTTGAGCTAGTGTACGAGGAAATCCATCTAATAAAAATCCTTTTTCTGTATCAGCTTGTGATAAACGATCTTTTACAATTCCGTTTGTCACAGAATCCGGAACTAATTCGCCTTTATCGATATAAGATTTTGCTTCTTTACCAAGAGGTGTTTCATTCTTCATTGCTTCACGGAACATATCTCCAGTAGAAATATGTGGGATTTCATAAACATCGACGATTCTTTCCGCTTGAGTACCTTTACCTGCTCCTGGCAACCCCATTAGGATGAGATTCATTTGTTTTCCTCCTTAAGTTCGAGAAAAGTGCTGAGGTAAAACCTCAACACACACTCTTACTCTCTGATAAAACCAGTGTACTGACGCTTCAACAATAACCCTTCAAGCTGTTTATTCGTTTCAAGAGCCACACTAATGACAATCAGTAAACTTGTTCCTCCCAATCCAATTGATTGAGGTAAGCCCCAAATATTTTGTGCAATAATTGGTAGAATTGCCACTAATCCTAAGAAGACAGATCCAACAACACTTAATCTCATTAATAAAGACGAAATGAATTTTTCTGTTTCTTGGCCAGGTCGTACACTTGGAATATAACTTCCTTGCTTCTGCAAATTCTCAGCTACTTTCTCAGGATTAACCTGAACAAAGGCATAGAAGAATGTAAAAGCAACAATCATAATTGTATAAAGTATTCCACCTGGGATAGTTGAATAATTAAACAATGTAGTCAACACGTCAAACCAACCTTTTCCGCCCTGTGTTGTTTTAAAGGCAGTCAAAATAGCTTGCGGTGTTGCAATAATTGAGCTGGCAAAGATTACAGGAATAACTCCTGCTGCATTTACTTTTAATGGTAAATAACTACTTTGTGGTGCGCCAGCTACACGTTTTGTATATTGAATTGGTATCTTTCTTTCTGCTTGTTGCACATAAGTTACCATAACTACTACTAAAAGAATAGCAATAACCAAAGCAACCATGAAAAGTACAGATTTCCATATATCAGATTTATCAATATTGACAAAATAGTCTACATAGATTTCTTTAATGCTAGAAGGGAACCTTGCAATAATTCCAGCAAAGATAATCATTGAGACACCATTTCCAATTCCTTTTTCAGATATTTGCTCCCCCATCCAAGTAACTAACATGGTACCAGCTGTTAAGATAATTCCGATACTTACATAAGTAAATACACTTGGACTTTTCACTAATCCGGCATTTGAATACATGTTAAAACCTGCTGTGATAGCAATCGATTGAACAAAACCTAAAACCAACGTAATATAACGCGTGGCTTGATTCAATTTACGACGACCTACCTCACCTTGTTTTGACCACTCAACAAATTTCGGCACAATATCCATCTGAAGTAATTGAACAATAATAGACGCAGTAATGTATGGCGACACCCCCATTGCGAACAATGAGAATCTCTCCATGGCATTACCACTGACTGTGTTGAACATCGCCATCAATGCTAAGTCATTCAGACTTGATAATGCTTTTGCATCAACACCAGGTACTGTAATATGTGCTCCAACTCTAAACGCGAAGAGAATGAAAAGTGTAAAAAATATTTTATTACGAATATTTTTTATCTTAAACGAATCCTTCAACAGCTTAAACATTAGATCACCTCAGCTGACCCACCAGCCGCTTCAATTGCAGATTTTGCAGATTCAGAGAATTTAGCTGCTTTTACAGTTAATTTTTTAGTTAATTCACCATTACCTAAAACTTTGATTCCTGATTTTTCGTTTTTAACGATTCCTGCTTCAATTAAAGTAGTTGGTGTTACTTCAGTACCATCTTCAAAACGATTTAACACGTCTAGGTTGATAACTGCATAATCTTTACGATTGATGTTAGTAAATCCACGTTTTGGTAAACGTCGGAATAAAGGAGTTTGTCCCCCTTCAAATCCTAAGCGTACACCACCACCTGAACGTGATTTTTGACCTTTTTGTCCACGACCTGATGTTTTACCATTACCAGATGATGAACCACGACCAACACGATTACGTACATGTCTTGATCCTTCTGCCGGATGTAACTCATGAAGTTTCATATATTCGGCACCTCCTTAAAATAGTCTACCTACAAATCATAATTAAATTTCTTCAACGTCCACTAAATGTGATATAGTGTTAACCATTCCTTTAATCGCTTCATTGTTAGGTTTCACGACTGTAGAATGAGTTTTTTTCAAGCCTAAAGCTTTCACTGTATCACGTTGGTTTTGAGGACGTCCAATGACACTACGCTTTAACGTAATTTTTAATTCGCTCATTTTTAGTCCCCCTTATCCGATTAGTTCGTCAACAGAAATGCCTCTAAGTTCAGCCACTTCTTCTGCACGTTTTAGTCTACTTAAACCTTCAACAGTTGCGCGAACAACGTTGACAGGTGTGTTTGATCCTAATGATTTACTTGTAATATCAGAAATACCCGCTAACTCAAGGACGGCACGTACTGGTCCACCAGCTGCAACCCCAGAACCGGCAACAGCAGGTTTCATAAGGATACGTCCACCACAGAATGATCCGATCACTTCGTGAGGAATTGTTGAGCCTACCATTGGTACTTCGATTAAGTTTTTCTTAGCATCTTCTACTGCTTTACGAATTGCTTCAGGTACTTCTTGAGCTTTACCAGTACCAAATCCAACGTGACCATTTCTATCTCCAACTACTACTAAAGCAGCAAAGCGTAGACGACGTCCACCTTTAACAACTTTAGATACGCGGTTAATAGCTACTACGCGGTCTTCTAAGTCGAATTGTCTAGCATCTAAATTAGCCATGAATGGTGTTCCTCCTTTTCCTAAAATTCTAGTCCATTTTCACGTGCTGCTTCAGCTAATGCAGCTACACGTCCATGGTAAAGGTATCCACCACGGTCAAAGACTACTTCTTTAATACCTTTTTCTGTTGCTTTTTTAGCAATTGAAGCTCCTACAGCTGTAGCTGCTTCAGTTTTGTTTTCTCCTGCGATATCTTTATCAACAGTAGAGGCACTTGCAAGTGTCACACCCGCTACGTCATCAATTAATTGAGCGTAGATGTTTTTGTTAGAACGGAATACGTTCAAGCGTGGGCACTCGGCAGTACCAGAGATTTTACTACGTACGCGGCGATGTCTCTTTTGGCGTACTTTATTTTTATCTGGTTTTGAAATCACACTTGTCACCTCATTAATTTATTTGTTATTTACCAGTTTTACCTTCTTTACGTCTTACATGTTCGCCAACATAGCGAATACCTTTACCTTTGTAAGGCTCAGGAGGACGTACTCCACGAATGTTCGCTGAAAATTCTCCAACAACTTCTTTGTTAGATCCTTTTACAACGATTTGTGTGTTTGAAGGAACTTCAATTGTGATACCTTCTGGCGTTTCAAACTCAACTGGATGAGAATATCCAACGTTTAATACAAGCTTTTTCCCTTGTAATTGAGCACGGTAACCAACCCCGATTAGTTCAAGAGCTTTTTCAAACCCTTCACTAACACCAACAACCATGTTGTTTAAGTTAGCACGCATTGTACCATGTAGGGTTTTGTTTTCTTTAGTATCATCAGGACGAGTTAAGATAACTTCACCTTCTGAAATATTTAACGTAATATTTGGTGAAAACTCACGAGTTAATTCACCTTTTGGACCTTTAACCGTAACAGTGTTTCCTGATTGTGTTACTGTAACACCTGCAGGAACTACGACTGGTTTATTTCCGATACGACTCACTCTAGGCCACCTCCTTGATTAATAATTTTTACCAAACGTATGCTAGTACTTCTCCACCAGTGTTACGCTCTCTTGCTTCTTTATCAGTTAAGATACCTTCTGAAGTTGAGATAATAGCTATACCTAAACCATTTAATACTTTAGGCACTTCATCAGCTTTTACATAAACACGTAAACCTGGTTTAGAGATACGTTTTAAGTTAGTAATAACGCGTTCGTCGTTTTTACCATATTTTAAGAAAACACGGATGATTCCTTGTTTGTCATCTTCGATGAATTCTACTTCACGCACAAAACCTTCACGTTGTAAGATTTTTGCGATTTCAAGTTTGATTGTTGATGCAGGCACTTCTAATGATTCGTGTTTTACGATATTCGCATTACGAATACGCGTTAAGAAGTCTGCAATTGGATCTGTCATCACCATTGAGTCCTTTACCTCCTTTTGCGGTTTACTTTTTTTACCAGCTTGCTTTCTTCACGCCGGGAATTTGTCCTTTATAGGCAAGTTCACGGAAGCAAATACGGCAAAGTTTAAATTTGCGATAAACTGAATGTGGACGTCCACAACGTTCACAACGAGTGTATTCTTGAGTTGAGAATTTTGCTGGGCGTTTATTTTTAGCAATCATTGATTTTTTAGCCACGTAGTTCGCCTCCTTAAATTATTTTTGGAATGGCATTCCAAGTTGACCTAATAACTCACGAGCTTCCTCATCAGTATTAGCTGTTGTAACAATAACAATGTCCATTCCTCGAACTTTATCTACTAAATCATAATCAACTTCAGGGAAAATTAATTGTTCTTTTACACCTAAAGTGTAATTTCCACGTCCGTCAAATGATTTTTTGCTGATACCATGGAAGTCACGTACACGAGGTAAAGATACAGATACTAATTTATCTAAAAATTCGTACATTCTTTCTCCACGTAAAGTTACTTTACATCCGATTGGCATTCCTTCACGTAAACGGAAACCAGCGATAGATTTTTTAGCTTTTGTGATAATTGGTTTTTGTCCAGAGATTAAAGCAAGTTCTTCAACAGCTTTATCTAAGTTTTTACTATTTGATACTGCATCACCAACACCCATGTTAATAACGATTTTATCAACTTTAGGTGTTTGCATAACAGAAGAGTAATTAAATTTTTCCACCAATGATGGTGTTACTTCATTAAGATACTTTTCTTTTAGGCGGTTCATTCAACATTGCCTCCTTCCTGATATTCTTATTTATCTAAAACTTCTCCAGTTTTCTTAGAAACACGTACTTTTTTGCCATCTACTTCTTTGTATCCTACACGTGTTGGTTCACCATTAGATGGATCAACCACCATTACATTAGAAACGTGAATAGATGCCTCCATTTCGATAATTCCACCTTGTGGAGCTGTCGCGCTAGGTTTTTGGTGTTTTTTCATAATGTTAACACCTTCAACGATGACGCGATCTTTCTTCGGAAATGCTTGAAGTACGATTCCCTCTTTGTTTTTATCTTTACCTGAGATAACTTTTACTTTATCGCCTTTTTTAACGAACATCTTGTTTCGCACCTCCTTTAAACATGAGTATGTATTATAACACTTCTGGTGCTAGTGAGACTATTTTCATAAAGTTGTTGTCACGTAATTCACGAGCAACTGGCCCAAAGATACGAGTACCACGTGGGCTCTTGTCATCACGAATAATCACACATGCATTTTCATCAAATTTGATATAAGAACCGTCACTACGACGAGCTCCTGATTTTGTACGAACGATAACAGCTTTAACTACTTCGCCTTTTTTAACAACTCCACCTGGTGTTGCTTGTTTAACCGTACAAACCACAACGTCACCGATATTTGCTGTTTTACGACCAGAACCACCAAGTACTTTAATTGTAAGTACTTCACGAGCTCCTGAGTTGTCAGCAACTTTCATACGACTTTCTTGTTGGATCACTTGAGTATCCTCCTTTCAAACTTTCAGGTTTCTCTATGGGAAAATTCGAATTAAATAATTACTGCTTCTTCTACAACTTCTAATAAACGGAAGCGTTTTGTCGCAGACAATGGACGAGTTTCCATAATTTTAACGATGTCTCCCGTTTTTGCTACATTGTTTTCATCATGAGCTTTATATTTCTTAGAGTATTTAACTCTCTTACCATAAATCTTATGAGTTTTCTTTGTTTCTACTACAACAACGATAGTTTTATCCATTTTATCGGAAACTACGCGTCCAGTATAAACTTTACGTTCATTTCTTTCTTGAGTCATCTATCAATGGCCTCCTTCCACTATTACTTAGCAGCTTCTTCACGCAAAACTGTTTTGATGCGTGCAATCGATTTACGAACTTCTGAAATTCGCGCTGTATTTTCTAATTGACCTGTTGCTAATTGGAAACGTAAGTTGAAAAGTTCTTCTTTATACTCTTTCTCTTTAGCGATCATTTCGGTAGTGGTTAATTCTCTGATATCTTTAACCTTCATTCGATTCACCACCCATTTCTTCACGTTTTACAATTTTTGTTTTAATAGGTAACTTGTTAGAAGCAAGTCTTAATGCTTCACGAGCTACATCTTCAGGAACGCCGGCAACTTCAAACATGATTTTTCCACGTTTTACTGGTGCAACCCATCCTTCAGGAGCCCCTTTACCAGAACCCATACGAACACCAATTGCTTTTGATGTATATGATTTGTGAGGGAAAATTTTAATCCATACTTTCCCACCACGTTTCATGTGACGAGTCATTGCGATACGGGCAGCTTCTATTTGACGGTTAGTAATCCAATGAGAATCAACAGCTTGTAAGCCGTATTCACCAAATGCGATTTCTTTACCACCTTTAGCTTCACCACGCATTTTACCTCTAAATTCACGACGGTGTTTTACACGTTTAGGTACTAACATGATTATTTCCCTCCTTTCTCAGTGTTTTTCTTTTCAGGAAGAATTTCTCCACGATAAATCCACACTTTAACTCCTAGTTTTCCGTATGTTGTATCTGCTTCTTCCCAAGCATAATCAATATCTGCTCTTAATGTATGCAATGGAACAGTTCCTTCAGAATAACCTTCAGAACGTGCCATATCAGCACCATTTAAACGTCCAGATACAAGAGTTTTGATACCTTGAGCACCTGATCTCATTGTACGTTGGATAGCTTGTTTTTGAGCACGACGGAATGCTACACGATTTTCTAATTGACGTGCAATTCCTTCTGCTACTAATTTAGCATCTAAATCTGGTTTTTTGATTTCAACGATGTTAATGTGAACTCGTTTACCAGTTAATTTGTTTAATTCTTTACGTAAAGCTTCAACTTCAGATCCGCCTTTACCAATAACCATACCAGGTTTAGCAGTATGAATTGAAACGTTCACGCGATTTGCAGCACGTTCGATTTCAATGGTTGAAACAGAAGCATCAGCCAATCTAGTCGAAATGAATTTACGAATGTTCAAATCTTCATGCAGGTATTCAGCGTATTCTTTTTCTGCATACCATTTCGCATCCCAGTCACGAATGACGCCGACACGCATTCCAATTGGATTAATTTTTTGACCCACTGGTTGTCCCTCCTTATTTTTCTGATACTACTACTGTAATATGACTTGTTCTTTTGTTGATAGGTGAAGCAGATCCTTTTGCACGAGGACGGAAGCGTTTCATTGTTGGTCCTTCATTTACAAATACTTCTGATACTACTAAATCTTCAACATCTAAATCAAAGTTGTTTTCTGCGTTAGCAATAGCTGACATAAGCACTTTTTCAACAATACCTGCTGCTTTGTTAGGTGAGAATTTCAAGATTGAAATTGCTTCTCCTACTTGTTTACCTCTGATTAGGTCAACAACAAGTCTTGTCTTACGAGGTGAAGTGCGAATTGTTTTAGCTGTTGCTTTAGCTGAAGTAATTCTTTCTTCTGACATATTCGTGTCCTCCCCTCAATTAGCGATTTGTTTTTTTATCGTCAGCAGCGTGTCCGCGATAAGTTCTTGTTGGTGCGAATTCACCTAGTTTATGTCCTACCATGTCTTCTTGAATGTAAACAGGAACATGTTTTCTTCCATCATATACTGCGATAGTATATCCTATAAAGTTTGGAAAAATTGTAGAACGACGTGACCAAGTTTTAATTACTTTCTTTTTCGGTTGATCTTTTTGTGCTTCCACTTTTTTCATTAAGTGTTCATCGACAAAAGGTCCTTTTTTTAAGCTACGACCCATGGTGAACCTCCTCTCACATATTTCGTTTTAGCTATCAAATTATTTAGTTTTACGACGACGTACAATAAGTTTATCTGATTTAGCTTTTTTACTACGCGTTTTATATCCAAGTGTTGGTTTGCCCCATGGACTCATTGGAGATGGACGTCCGATAGGTGCTTTACCTTCACCACCACCGTGTGGGTGATCGTTAGGGTTCATTACGCTACCACGTACAGTAGGACGTTTACCTAACCAGCGATTACGACCAGCTTTACCAATGTTGATTAATTCGTGTTGTTCGTTACCTACAGTACCGATTGTTGCACGACAAGTTCCTAAAATCATACGAACTTCCCCTGAATTCAAACGAACTAATACATATTTTCCTTCTTTACCTAACACTTGAGCGCTAGTTCCAGCAGAACGGATTAATTGTCCACCCTTACCAGGTTTTAACTCAATGTTATGGATAACAGTACCAACTGGGATGTTGTTCAATGGTAGAGCATTCCCTACTTTGATATCCGCGTCTGGTCCTGAAGAAATTTGTGCACCTACTTGGATGCCTTTTGGTGCTAAAATATATGCCTTCACACCGTCAGTGTAATGGATTAATGCAATGTTAGCAGATCTATTTGGATCGTACTCAACTGTTTTTACAGTACCAACCACATTATCTTTATTACGTTTAAAATCAATTAAACGGTATTGGCGTTTGTGTCCACCCGCTTGATGACGTACAGTGATTTTACCTTGGTTGTTACGTCCAGCGTTTTTGCTTAATGGTTGTAATAACGTTTTTTCTGGTTTAGAAGTTGTGATTTCAGCAAAATCAGAACCAGTCATGTTACGACGACCATTTGTGGTAGGTTTATACTTTTTAATCGCCACGTGATTTCCCTCCTACTTTAGTCAATGCTGTTATTATTCAGCATCAAAAATTTGAATTTCTTTTGAATCTTCTGTTAGTTGTACAATCGCTTTACGACGTTTCTTAGTGTAACCAGCGTGTCTACCCATTCTTTTAAGTTTAGGTTTAACGTTCATGATGTTCACTTTTTTAACTTTAACGTCGAAAACTGATTCTACAGCTTGCTTAACTAATGTTTTGTTGGCTCTTACGTCAACTTCAAACGTGTATTTTTTTTCGTCCATAGCTGCTACAGACATTTCTGTAATAACTGGGCGTTTAATTACGTCGATTAATTCCATTATGCAAGCACCTCCTCTATTTGAGTTAGAGCAGTTTTAGTCACTAATAGTTTGTCAGCAGCAACTACGTCAAGTACGCTTACGTTGTTTGATTCTACAATAGAAACATTTGGTAAGTTACGTCCTGATAAAGCAGCAAAGTCATTGCCACCCTCTAGTACTACTAAAACTTTAGTATCAACACTTAAGTTTTCTAAAACTTGTTTAAATTCTTTTGTTTTTGGTGCGTCGAAAGCTAAACCTTCAACAACAACTAGTTTGTTTTCAGCAACTTTTTCTGATAAAACAGATTTGATTGCTAAACGACGAACTTTTTTAGGTAATTTGTAGCCATAAGAACGTGGTGTTGGTCCAAAGACAACTCCACCTCCACGCCATTGTGGTGAGCGGATAGATCCTTGACGCGCACGACCTGTTCCTTTTTGACGCCATGGTTTACGTCCTCCACCGCGTACAGCGCTACGGTTTTTAACAGCGTGAGTTCCTTGTCTTAAAGAAGCACGTTGCATGATAATTGCATCGTAGACAACACTTTCGTTTGGCTCGATGCCAAAAATAGCTTCATTTAATTCAATTTCGCCATTTTGAGTTCCATCTTGTTTATATAATGCTACAGATGTCATTCTTAGTTCCTCCTCTCCCACAATTATTTAGCAGCCTTAACAGCTGTTTTTATTTCAATTAATGATTTTTTAGCACCAGGTACATTACCTTTTACTAAAATAACATTTTTATCTGCATCTACTCTTACGATTTCAAGGTTTTGAACGGTAACACGATCTCCACCCATACGTCCAGCAAGTTTTTTGCCTTTAAATACACGTGATGGATCAGACGCTCCACCCATTGAACCTGGACGACGATGGTATCTAGAACCATGTGCCATTGGTCCACGAGATTGTCCATGACGCTTGATAGCACCTTGGAAGCCGTGTCCTTTAGTTGTACCTGTGACATCAACAATGTCTCCTGCTTGGAAAACATCAACAGTGATTTCTTTACCTACTTCATATTCTCCCAGCTCAACATCATTGAATTCTCTAATGAAGCGCTTAGGAGTCGTATTTGCTTTTGCAACATGACCCTTAGCAGGTTTGTTTGACAAAATATCACGTTTGTCTTGGAAACCAACTTGGATAGCTTCGTATCCATCAGTTTCAACAGTTTTAACTTGTAAAACAACGTTTGGAGTTGCTTCAATTACTGTTACGGGGATTAACTCGCCGTTTTCTGTAAATATTTGTGTCATACCTACTTTTTTACCTAAGATTCCTTTGGTCATGAGTACACCTCCATCTTTTTGTTATTATAATTTAATTTCAATATTTACACCGCTTGGCAAGTCTAGCTTCATTAAAGCATCAACTGTTTTTGGTGTTGGGCTCACAATATCAATTAAACGTTTGTGAGTACGCATTTCGAATTGTTCACGTGAATCTTTGTATTTATGTGTCGCACGGATTACTGTATAAACTGAACGGTCAGTTGGTAATGGAATTGGTCCAGAAACCTCAGCACCTGTTCTTTTTGCTGTTTCTACAATTTTCTCTGCAGACTGATCTAATACACGATGTTCATACGCTTTTAAACGGATACGAATTTTTTGTTTTGCCATTTTGTTCCCTCCTTCGCCTATTTTAAAAAGTAGACATAGCTCCTCGAAAATATCCAACACGCCACCATGGCAATGCTCCCTGGCGTGTCGCAACCTCTCGATTCAACGCCTTCGTATTTCCATACGAGGTACTAACATACTTTTTTATCAGCACCTCTAGAATTATACTAAAAATGCGGTGTATAAGCAACCCTTTTTTAAGTTTAATTCGAAAATTTATCAATCTGTAAAAAATATTTTAGTTCAATCAACATTTAAACCTCAAAAAATATTAGCAAATAAAAAAGGTTGAAAACAAATGTTCTCAACCTTACGTCCTTACACAACAATGCTTTATTTGAATAGATTAAAAATTAACCTACGATTTCAGTTACAACGCCTGAACCAACAGTACGTCCACCTTCACGAATAGAGAAACGAGTTCCGTCTTCGATCGCGATTGGGTGAATTAATTCAACATCCATAGCTACGTTATCACCAGGCATTACCATTTCAGTTCCTTCTGGTAATTGACAAACACCAGTTACGTCAGTTGTACGGAAGTAGAACTGAGGACGGTAGTTTGTAAAGAATGGAGTATGACGTCCACCTTCTTCTTTAGATAAAACGTAAACTTCAGCTTTAAATTTTGTATGTGGAGTGATAGTTCCTGGAGCTGCTAATACTTGTCCACGTTGGATATCTTCACGAGCTACCCCACGTAATAAAGCACCAATGTTATCTCCAGCTTCAGCGTAATCTAATAATTTACGGAACATTTCAACACCTGTTACAGTTGTTTTAGCAGTTTCTTCAGCGATACCTACTAATTCAACTTCGTCACCAACACGAACTTGTCCACGTTCAACACGTCCTGTAGCAACAGTACCACGACCAGTAATTGAGAATACGTCCTCAACTGGCATCATGAATGGTTTGTCAGTATCACGTTCTGGTGTTGGGATATACTCATCAACAGCAGCCATTAATTCTAAGATTTTTTCTTCGTAAGAAGCGTCGCCTTCTAAAGCTTTTAATGCTGAACCAGCAACGATTGGAGTATCATCTCCTGGGAAGTCGTATTCAGATAATAAGTCACGAACTTCCATTTCTACTAATTCTAATAATTCTTCGTCGTCAACCATATCCATTTTGTTTAAGAAAACAACGATGTATGGAACACCAACGTTACGAGATAAAAGAATGTGCTCACGAGTTTGTGGCATTGGACCATCAGCAGCAGATACTACTAAGATCGCGCCGTCCATTTGAGCAGCACCAGTGATCATGTTTTTAACGTAGTCAGCATGTCCTGGGCAGTCAACGTGTGCGTAGTGACGAGTGTCAGTTTCATATTCGATATGAGAAGTAGAGATTGTGATTCCACGTTCTTTTTCTTCTGGAGCGTTATCAATATCAGCATATGATGAAGCTTCTCCACCGTTTTTCTTAGCTAAAACTGTTGCGATTGCTGCAGATAAAGTTGTTTTACCGTGGTCAACGTGTCCGATTGTACCGATGTTTACATGGGCTTTCGAACGGTCAAATTTTTCTTTTGCCATTTTGTATATATCCTCCTAAAATTAAAAAGTTATTTATTTTATATTATAATGATGAAGGAAAAAAATCAATTAATGAATCTCTTCCTTCACACATCATCATTCTACATGAAATTCAGAAAAAAGCCTAGTCAAAAAATTAATCTTGAGAACCGCCATTTTTCTTGATAATTTCTTCTTGAATTGATTTAGGTACGTCTTCATAGTGGTCAAATACCATCATAAATGTACCACGTCCTTGAGTAGAAGAACGTAATGTTGTTGCGTATCCAAACATTTCAGCAAGTGGAACCATTGCGTTAACAATTTGTGAGTTACCATGTGCTTCCATACCTTCAACACGTCCACGACGACTTGTAACGTGTCCCATGATATCACCTAAGTTATCTTCTGGAACAGTAATTGTTACTTTCATCATTGGTTCAAGGATTACTGGTTGTGCTTTCTTAGCTGCTGCACGTAAAGCCATAGACGCCGCAACACGGAATGCTGTCTCGTTCGAGTCAACATCATGGTAAGAACCATCATATAATTTAGCTTTAATGTCAACTAATGGGTATCCAGCAAGAACACCATTAGCCATAGAATCTTCTAATCCTTTTTCAACAGCTGGGATGTATTCACGAGGAACTACACCACCGACGATAGCATTTTCAAACTCGAAGCCTTTTCCTTCTTCGTTTGGTGTGAACTCAACCCATACGTGACCGTATTGACCTTTACCACCAGACTGACGAACGAATTTACCTTCTGCTTGAGTTATAGGTGCTCTAAATGTTTCACGATAAGAAACTTGAGGAGCTCCTACGTTTGCTTCTACTTTGAATTCACGTTTCATACGGTCTACTAGAACGTCTAAGTGCAACTCACCCATACCTGAGATAACAGTTTCACCCGTTTCAACGTTTGTTTCAACACGGAATGACGGATCTTCTTCAGCAAGTTTTTGTAAAGCAATACCCATTTTATCTTGGTCAGCTTTAGATTTAGGTTCTACCGCTACTTGAATAACTGGTTCTGGGAACTCAATTGATTCAAGAACAACTGGCGCATCTAATGCACACAATGTATCTCCTGTTGTTGTATCTTTCAATCCAACAGCAGCTGCGATATCTCCAGCGTAAACTGTACTGATTTCTTCACGCGAGTTGGCATGCATTTGTAGAATACGTCCAATACGTTCTTTTTTGTCTTTAGACGCATTTAAAACGTATGAACCACTATCTAATGTTCCAGAGTAAACACGGAAGAATGTTAAACGACCTACGAATGGGTCAGTCATAACTTTAAATGCTAATGAAGCAAACGGTGCGTCATCACTTGATGGACGTTCTGTTTCTTCATCAGTTTTAGTATCAATACCTTTAATTGCTTCAACATCAGTTGGAGCTGGTAAATAGTCTAAAACAGCATCTAACATTAATTGGACACCTTTATTTTTGAAGGCTGAACCGGCTAATACAGGGAAGAATTCAACATTGATTGTCGCACGACGAATTCCTTGTTTTAATTCTTCTTCAGTGATTTCTTCACCTTCTAAATATTTTTCCATTAAGTCTTCATCAGTTTCAGCTACAGCTTCAACTAATTTTTCACGCCATTCATTAGCCATATCTACATATTCTTCAGGGATATCAGTTTCTTGGATATCTGTTCCTAAGTCATTTGTATAGATTTCAGCTTTCATTTTGATTAAGTCGATAATTCCAGTGAAGTTATCTTCTGAACCAATTGGTAATTGAATTGGGTGAGCGTTTGCTTGTAAACGGTCATGGATTGTTTTAACTGAGTATAAGAAATCTGCACCAGTTTTATCCATTTTATTACAAAATACAATACGAGGTACTTTGTATTCAGTTGCTTGTCTCCAAACAGTTTCTGTTTGAGGCTCAACACCTGATTGCGAGTCAAGTACGGTAACAGCACCATCTAATACACGTAATGAACGTTGAACTTCAATAGTGAAATCCACGTGTCCAGGAGTATCAATGATGTTTACACGGTAACCTTTCCATTGAGCTGTTGTAGCAGCTGATGTAATTGTGATACCACGTTCTTGCTCTTGTTCCATCCAGTCCATTTGTGAAGCTCCCTCATGGGTTTCACCTAATTTATGGATTTTACCAGTATAATAAAGGATACGCTCTGTTGTTGTTGTTTTACCAGCATCAACATGGGCCATGATTCCGATATTACGAGTTTTTTCTAGCGAAAACTCTCTTGCCATTCTTTTCTAACTCCTCTCAAACTTGATTGATTTAAATACAACAGTATTTTCTTCGTTTTAAACAGAGGATTTTACCAACGATAATGAGCGAATGCTCTGTTGGCTTCAGCCATTTTATGCACGTCTTCACGTTTTTTAACTGAAGAACCAGTGTTGTTAGCTGCATCCATGATTTCTTTTGCTAAACGTTGTTCCATTGTGTGCTCTCCACGTAAACGTGAATAGTTAACAATCCAACGTAAACCTAAAGTTGAGCGACGCTCTGGACGTACTTCAACTGGAACTTGATAGTTAGAACCACCAACACGGCGAGCTTTAACTTCAAGAACGGGCATAACATTTTCCATAGCTTGTTCGAAAACTTCTAATGGATCATTCCCTGTAGATTCTTTAATAATATCAAAAGCATCATAAATGATACTAGAAGCAACACCACGCTTACCGTCAACCATTACGCGGTTGATTAAACGAGTCACTAATTTTGAGTTATAAATCGGATCTGGTAATACATCACGTTTTGCGACAGGACCTTTTCTTGGCATGTGTAACTCCTCCTTCCAAAAATTTTATTTAATCAGTTTAATTTATTTTTTAGGTTTTTTAGTACCATATTTAGAACGACTTTGTTTACGATCAGTAACACCAGCAGTATCTAAAGCACCACGTACGATATGATAACGAACCCCTGGTAAGTCTTTTACACGACCTCCACGAATTAAAACCACACTATGTTCTTGCAAGTTATGTCCAATACCTGGAATGTAAGCTGTCACTTCGATTAAGTTTGACAAACGAACACGGGCATATTTACGTAACGCAGAGTTAGGTTTTTTCGGTGTCATCGTACCCACACGTGTACAAACACCACGTTTTTGTGGAGAGTTCACGTTAGTTTGAGATTTTTTGAAACTATTATAGCTTTTACCTAATGCAGGTGAGCCAGATTTCGTTGTTTTTGATTTACGAGATTTACGTACCAATTGATTAATTGTAGGCATGATAAGTTCCTCCTTCCTTATAAAGCTTTTCTAGAGCCACACATCCAGGTGGTTCTTTTTTAAAATTAAAAAAATTAATGCAAGAAATCCTGCACTTAAAACAGGCTTTAATACAGTCCATACATTTAAAAAGACTTGTTCTCAAGCACCTTTGTAATAGTAACACACTCTATTAATAAACGTCAATAGTTTAATTTATAAAAATAATTTTTTTAGTATATCTTTTTTTTAAGATAATGCTTACAATAAATCTATAGAATATTAGGAGGAATCTTTTTATCATGAATTTAAAAAAATTAGTCGGAATTGAATCTGCAAATTACGTTAAAGACGGAATGATAGTCGGTCTTGGAACTGGATCAACTGCCTACTATATGGTAGAAGAATTAGGACGACGTGTAAAAGAAGAAGGATTATCAATCACTGGTGTTACCACTTCAAAAGCAACCGAAGTACAAGCTTTAGCTTTGGATATACCATTAAAAAGTATTGATGAGGTAGACTATGTTGACTTAACAATAGATGGTGCAGATGAAATTTCTGAAGATTATCAAGGAACTAAAGGTGGTGGTGCTGCCCTCTTATTTGAAAAAATTGTCGGAACTTATTCAAAAGAAATCATTTGGATTGTTGATGAGTCAAAAATGGTAAAACACCTTGGAGCCTTTCCTCTTCCTGTTGAAGTGATTCCTTACGGTAGTGCTCAATTATTTAAACTATTTAACGAAAATAAACTCAATCCAACTTTACGTCTAACTGACGATGGTAATCCTTTGCTAACAGACAGTAAAAATTATATTATAGACTTACACCTAGAAAAAATTGAGAACCCTATTGAATTAGCTGCTTGGCTAGATACTCAGGTTGGTGTGGTTGAGCACGGTCTATTCTTAAACATGGTGAACCGAGTAATTGTCGGAACACAACATGAAGGGGTTAAAACAATCGACGTTTCTAGATGATCATTTATGAAGGGCGATGAAAAAATGAAAACATTAGTTTTTATTAGACACGGACAAAGTGTTTGGAACTCATTAAACCTATTTACTGGATGGGTGGATGTTGATTTAAGTGAACAAGGCGTTGAGGAAGCAAAAAATGCAGGGCAAAAAATCAAAGAAGCTGGAATCTTATTTGATGTGGCATATACCTCTTATCTAAAACGCGCCATAAAAACCTGTCACTATGTTTTAGAAGAATCTGATCAACTGTCAACACCCGAATTAAAATCTTGGCGTTTAAATGAACGACACTATGGAGCACTACAAGGTTTAAACAAAGCTGAAACAGCTGAAAAATATGGTGCAGACCAAGTGCAACTATGGAGACGTTCATATGACACTCTTCCTCCATTACTTGATCCTAACAGTCCCGAATCATCAACACATGATCCAAAATATCGTTATCTTGATAAACGAGCTATCCCTGAAGGTGAAAATTTAAAAGTGACACTCGAGCGTGCACTTCCTTTTTGGAATGATCACATTGCACCAAGCTTGTTAAAAGATGAAGTCGTATTAGTTGCTGCACATGGAAATTCATTACGTGCATTGGCAAAACACATTGAAAACATTTCTGATGATGATATTATGTCTCTTGAAATTCCTACAGGGCAACCGTTAGTCTATGAATTAAATGATGACTTGAGCGTATCAAAAAAATATTATCTATAATACAAAAAACCATCAAGCTTAAACGCTCGATGGTTTTCTTTTTATATTTACTATTAGAGAAACTACTATTCCTATAAAAGCAAATATAATCCAGCTTAATCCACTTGTAAAAAATGGAATATATTGTTCTGAAGTACTTAATACACTACTAATAAAAGAATTTTGTTTTAATTCATTAGGTAGTACACGTACTGCATCTAATATAGAAGCAATAACTGTAAAACCCATCGTGATTTTGTAACAACTTGGCATTTTATCTGTCCAATTACTAAAAATAGATAAAAGGATTAGTACCATAGCTAATGGATATATAAACATTAAAACAGGAATCGACGCTGTGATAATCGCATTCAACCCAATATTAGAAACCATTAACGCAACTGCTAAACAGCCTAATACAAATGATAAATAATGCTTCTCTGAAAAAATCTCTGAATAAGCTTTACCAAATGAGGTCGCTAATCCAATCGCTGTTTTTAAACAAGCAATAATAACAATTAAACCTAGTAAAACACTTCCCGGAACTCCCAGGTAATAGTCAGCTAGTTGAGACAGTGTCACCCCACCGTTTGAATTTAAAGAAAGTGTTCCAAGACTCATTGCTCCCATTAATGATAATAATGTATAAATGATTCCCATTAAAACAATTCCAAAAACTCCAGCTTTCATTGTTTCAACAGCAATTCTTGATTTCTTATCAATACCAAAACCTTTAACACTCTCAATGATAATTGCACCAAAAGCAAGACCGGCTAGTGCATCAAGCGTATTGTAACCACCTAAAAACCCTTCAACAAATGGTCTCGATTCATAAATAGGTTGTACTGGTGCTTCTTTAATGCTCCCCATCGGATAAATAAAACTAATCACAACCAAACCACCCAATAAAACTAAAAATAATGGCGTTAAATATTTACCGATATAATCTAAAATATTACTCGGTTTAAACGAAAAAAATAAAACTAATAAAAAAAATACCGCACTAAAAATAAATAAATATAATGTACTCTTATTTTCTGGAATAAATGGAGCGATAGACATTTCATAAGAAGTTGTTGCTAATCTTGGCATTGCAAAGATTGGTCCTATTATTAAATACAGAACAATGGTAAAAAAATAAGCAAAAGAAGTTGATACTCGACTAGCTAGTTCAAAAATTTTATTCGTTCCAGTTGATCCAAAAGAAATAATTGCTAAAAATGGAATCCCTATTGCTGAAATTAAAAAACCATTATTGGCTAATAATACATTTTTACCTGCTTCTTGTCCCATTTGAATCGGAAAAATTAAATTCCCTGCTCCAAAAAACAAGCCAAATACCATAATTCCAATATACAACTTTTCTTTGTGTGATAATCTTTCTTTCATACCTTTTATTAACCTCCAAACATCAATTTTTTATAAAAAAAAACTTGAAATTGTATATACAATTTCAAGTTTATGACCCGTACGGGACTCGAACCCGTGTTACCGCCGTGAAAGGGCGGTGTCTTAACCGCTTGACCAACGGGCCAGTATAGTATTATAAAAAATAATAATGGAGAAGGAGGGATTTGAACCCTCGCGCCAGTTACCCGACCTATACCCTTAGCAGGGGCACCTCTTCAGCCACTTGAGTACTTCTCCAAATTATAACAATGGGCCTAAATGGACTCGAACCATCGACCTCACGCTTATCAGGCGTGCGCTC
>NZ_QRJY01000014.1:0-29202 GCF_003471765.1 Vagococcus sp. AM17-17 | reverse complement strand
ATTTCATTCTAACGGATAACACATGTTTTTGTGTACTAAAAACTGCTGGTAACCTTCGTTACCAACAGTAGAAATTATAGATCCTAAATAATCTTCTTGAATTTGATTTCTTATGTATTTCTCTATTTGTTTCTTGTTTCGCCCTATTGCATCAACATAATAACCTCGACACCAAAATTTTCTGTTACCATATCTATATTTCAAATTAGCATGTCTATCGAAAATCATGAGGCTACTTTTTCCTTTTAAGTAGCCTATAAATCCTGAAACACTCAATTTTGGCGGAATACTCACTAACATATGAACATTATCTTTACATGCGTTGGTTTCTATTATTTCAATACCTTTTCTCTCACATAATAATCTCAGAATTTCTCCGATACTCTGTTTATATTTTCTGTAAATAATTTGTCGTCTGTATTTAGGTGCAAAAACTATGTGATACTTACATTTCCATGTTGTGTGTGATAAACTTTGATTGTCCTTTTTCATAAGGAACCTCCTATATGATTGATATATTGTAGTCGAGAAACTTAATTTATCTTATCATTTTAGGAGGATTTTTTAATACCACGCTGAAAGCACTCTAGAACCACCCGCATAGCAGGTGGTTTTCAATACATATAATAAAAAAGAGAGAGAATTTCTTCCCTCACTCAAATTAATTTTATTTCATTTTTGAGACTTTTTATCAATATTATTGTCCATCAACACGATTTGACATAGAGTATTTACTTGTTAATATAATAATTCAACCAAATCTGTTGATTCAATATTACCAAAATATTTTTTGACATCTATTTCTTCTACTGCTTTTGTTATGGATTCTTTATCATATTTCACACCCGTTAAGATGCCTTCAACGTCTGCAATTTGACCTAACCCAAAGAAATCACCAAAGATACGAATGTCTTTAATCTCACCATCAGAGACATTCATTTTAGCTTCAATTGATCCTATCGGGAATCTTTTACGACGAACGATATCAAATTCAGGCGAACGACCATAATTCCAATCCCAATTACGATATAATCTATCCGAAATCGCATTGATTTTTTTCCAATCTTCTTCCGTTAGTTTGTATTCATTCACATCGTTAATCTCTGTTGTATCAAATATTTTTAATAAAATTTCTTTTCTAAAATCTTTTGTAGACATATATTGATAATCATCAGATAAAAATGGTTTGATATTTGTCACTCGAGATCGAATTGATTTAATTCCTTTTGACTCAATTTTATCTTTTCTCACCTTTAATGCATTAACGACTTCGTTTACATCACTATCAAACATCAACGTGCCATGAGCAAACATACGACCATTTGTAGTATACATTGCATTTCCAGAGAATTTTTTATCATCGATAACTAAATCGTTTCTTCCCTTTAACTCTGCTCCTTCTACACCTAGCTCATGTAAAGCATCAATAATTGGTTGCGTTACCTTACCAAAATTTCTAAAAGATTCACCATCATCCGGCATGATAAAGCTAAAGTTCAAGTTTCCTTCATCGTGATAAACAGCGCCACCACCACTTAAACGACGAACCACGTGGATACCATTATCTTCAACATAATCAACATTGATTTCTTCAATTGTATTTTGATTACGCCCGATAATAATAGATGGTTCATTAATATAGAATAATAAAATTGGCTCATCTAGTGGCATCTCTTGCACTAAATACGTTTCAATCGCTAAGTTAATTCTTGGGTCTGTTATTTCTTCATTTGATACATAAATCATGGGTACAACTCCTTATAATGTAATAGTTAAATTAATTTTTGCTAACTGAACTGGAATATCTTCTGCATAATATTGTGTCTGTGACAAAACGTCTTCTAAAGCTAGAGATTGATTCAAGTGACTAATCACAACTTGTGACACGTTTGCTTCTTTAGCTAGTTCTCCCGTTTCTTTTGTTGTTAGATGTGCTTTATGATTTTCATTTCCTTCTAAGAAATATGTATCTGTAATCAATAAATCAGCCTTCTGACAAAAATCAGACAACCCATCTAAATAGCCAGTATCTGCTGTAAAAACAAATACTTTCCCCGTCTTCTTCTCAACAATTCTAGTAGCAAAACATGGTACAGGATGAATCGTGCGTTTGAATGTTATTAAAAATGGTCCAATCTCTAATGTATCATGTTCCTGATAAGCTATACCTTTTGAAATTCCTGGCATTGTTAATTCTTTAAACTTGTCTTCGTTTTCAGTATGACCATAAATATTTAATTCTTCAACTGGCGTTGTAGGTTTTAACTGACGCAAATACTGTAACACACCTAAATCTGCAATATGATCATGATGATAATGTGTTAAAAGCACCGCATCTAACGTTAACGGATCAAGTTTTTCTTCTAATCGAATTAACGTGGAACTTCCCGCATCCAATAATAGTGAAAAATCCTCCGATTGAACAAGATATGATGTGGTGCCTTCTCCTTTATAGGGATAGCCTCCCCAAAAACCTAGTACCGTAATTTTCATTACACGTCTTCCTTTCCATACAATAATATCCTACGACGAGTCAATAAAAGATACAAATAGTTTAATATATTTCCCGAACTAACCCCTAAAACCTATCTAAAAGCTGCTTTTTTTGATACAATTTTGTTTTTATAAAAAACTAAACAGATACTCTTTTCAAAGCACCTGTTTAGTTTAGATTAGTACGACGTTAACTCTTTCACTTTATCAGCATCTAGTCGTTTTACTACTTCTGTCACTAATTTCACTGTATTCAAATAATCATCTTCATGAATAATAGATGTATGTGAATGTAAGTAGCGGGTTGCCACTGTAATCGCAAGTGATGGTACACCATTACGTGTTAAGTGTTGCATACCAGCATCTGTTCCTCCACCTGTGATAACAGTGTATTGGAATGGAATATCCAGTTCTTCTGCCACATCAATGACAAAATCACGTAATTTTCTGTGTGGAATCATTGACGCATCAAAAATTAAAATCTGTGGTCCTTCACCTAACACAGAATCTGCTTCTTTTGGTGTCATCCCTGGAGTATCTCCAGCTGTACCTGTATCAAGAGCAAATGCAATATCTGGATTGACTAAATGCGTGCTAGTTCTTGCCCCGCGTAATCCAACTTCTTCTTGCACGTTACTTCCTGCAAATAAAATATTTGGGTGTCCTTCTTTCGCTAAGTTTTCTAACACTTTTAATGACACAGCAGTTCCAATACGATTGTCCCAAGCTTTAGCTAATAAGTATTTTGAACCATTTAAGCGTTTGTATTCGATAAAAGGTGTTACCATATCACCGGGTTTAATGCCCCACTCAGTTGCTTCTTCTTTACTTGTGGCACCAATATCAATAAACATATCAGCTATATCATATGGTTGCTTTCTTGCTTCAGCCGATAATACGTGTGGTGGTTTCGATCCAATCACGCCATGAATTTCTTTACCTGTTGATGTTGTGATGGTCACTTGTTGAGCAAGCATAACTTGTCCCCACCAACCACCTAATGTTTGAAATTCGATAAATCCTTTATCAGTGATTTTAGTTACCATGAAACCAACTTCGTCCATGTGACCAGAAATTAAGACACGCGGTCCTTCTTTTTCACCAATATGACGTGCGTTAATTCCACCTAACCCATCAAATAATACTTTATCAGCATATGGTTCGGCATATTTTTTAAAGATTTCAGTTACCTGTGTTTCGTTTCCAGGTACACCTTTTGCGTCCGTTAATTCTTTTAAAAATAGTTCTTCTTTTTTATCTAACAAACTAGTCACCTCTTTTAAATTTTTCACTGATTCTAGTATAACATTATTATGGGAAATATAAAAAGATAGGCATTAGAAAATAAAAAGACGGATTGATTTTCCAACCTTAAGACCTATGTCTCGCTTTATCAATTTATTTATAATATCAATCAAAAAGTTAATTAAAAGAGCGATATTATGACGATTATGTTGATTGAACCTAACCATGCATTAAAAAAACACTTACACAGCTTTTAACGAAGAATGGCTATCATGTGATATCTGTAACTCCTGATGATTTTTTATTTTGATACAATCAATGAAAAACAACCTCAATTTATTACCATCTCACAATGGGCTTACTCTAGATACTGAAAATAATACTTTAAGAACACAACATCACTGTATTAAATTAAGTAAAAATGAATGTCGTTTACTCGTTATTTTGTTTAAACATCCTGGTAAAGTGATAAAACGCGAAACATTTCTTCGTGAATTATGGAAAGATGAAAGTTATGTCGATGATAATACTTTAACAGTCAATATTAATCACATACGAAAAAAACGAGGTCTCTTGACGTGAACTTTGGGATTCAAACCAAGATTAAACAAGGATATTTTATTTCATAAAAAAAAGAGGTGTTCTCCACCTCTTTTAAGCTAGTTTCACAACAGTAATTTTATCTACAAAAAACTGTTCATCAAATACAGTTTCTTCACAATCTTTTGCTGCGACCGAACAAATAATAGCTTGTTTTATTATCTCCTCTGTTGAATTATCTTTATTAGATAGTCCTGCCGCTAATCCGCACAACATTCCTTCATGATTAACCTGCTTTATAGTCTCATCGTTACATAATACCTGAAATATTTCCTCATGATGAATGACATACCCATTACCGTTAATGTCATAAATAAATACCATTGGCATATCCTCAAATAAAGGATCTGTTAGTAATTCAGAGGGCATACTATTTAGTAGAGTTTCTTCAGATAATGATAATAATTCAGGTAACCTATCTTTCTTTAAACACAAAGCATATGGTTTTTCATCTCCAGCTAGAGCCATTTTTATCGCAGGAGTTGTTCCGCTAAATACGATACGTTGGGGGCTTATTTTATTCTGAAATAAGGTTTGATAAAACATCTGGTTTTCTTGTAGTAAATCAGATGACATGACAACTGCGTCACTACCTTCAATGAATAGTCTATAATCTTCTAATTCATTGCTATACAAAGGAACAGATGTTTCTGATTGAGTGTAAAATTGCTGCTCAAACAAACTATCCGATATGACTGTATCATCATCAATGAACTCTAATATTGGAATTGTCCCTAGTTTAGGTTCTAATCTTTCGATGATTTCTTGTTTTTCTGTTACTTTTTGTCGTGTTGCTTCTGTGTTCTTTTGAGATAAATTAATGAATACTATCATGTATAACACCCCTAATTTTTAATAGGCTAATTATCACAAATAAATTTAACTTTTTAAGGATGAAACCGTAAAAAAAGGATGAATACATTACGCATTCATCCAGTTTATCGAAAGTAAGCTTCCTTATCTAAACATTTTTCCCAAATAACTACATTAGATTTTTCTAACGACTGTACGACGTCTATAATTCTTTGATTACTGCTACCTCTAAATTGTAAGGTTAAATCTCTCTTATCTAATTCAAATCTTCCATCTACCAAAACGTCAATCAAACGAAGTAATTCTAGTTTATCATCCGTTTCTTGCAATAACTCTTCAAATGTATAACCAGACCAAGACCAAATATCTTTTGACGAACCGAATTCACCTCTAACACGTTTTACTAGCGACAAACACACTTCGGTATTTAAAAAAGGTTCTCCGCCTAATAAAGTCAATCCTTGAACATAATCATGAGATAAGTCCTCAATAATTTTATCTTCCAATTCTTTTGTATAAGGAGTGCCGTAGTTAAAATTTTGAATCGCACGATTAAAACAGCCTTTACAAGCAAATAAACACCCACTGACATAAATACTACATCTAACACCCTCACCATCAACAAACATAAATGGTTTATAATCAGCAATGTTCCCTTTACTATATTTAGTAGATTCCCACTCTTTTGGTTTTGGATTTCTCATTTCTATACTCCTTTAAAAAAATAAAAAAGAGTTTGATACTCTTTTTTATTTCATATGTTTTACTCGTGATGATATTTCTTTGTGACGACCATGAACCATTGGTCTTGCTTGTGGATTACCTAAGTAGCCACATGTTCGTTTTACTACATCACATGTTTTCGGGTCATTATTGTGGCATTGTGGGCATTCAAAACCACGTTCAGTTGGATTAAAATCTCCCTCAAAACCACATTCATAACAGTGATCAATTGGGGTATTGGTCCCTAAGTAACCAACTTTATCATATGCATAATCCCAAACAGCTTCTAATGCTTTTCTATTTTGTTGTAATACTGGGTACTCACAATAGTGAATAAACCCTCCAGAACAATATTTAGGATAATCTTTTTCAAAATCTAATTTTTCAAAAGGAGTTGGATTTTTTCTTACGTCATAATGAAAACTATTCGTATAATATTCTTTATCTGTAATATTTTCAATTTTACCAAATTTTTCTTTGTCTAAACGACAGAAACGATCTGTTAAACTCTCACTTGGTGTCGAATACACACTAAAGTGATAACCATATTCATCACCCCATGAATCTGTATGTTGTTTTAAATATTTCAAAATCTCTAAAGTAAATTCTTTTGCTTCAGGATTATCTTCCCATTCTCCACCAAAAAATGATGAAGCTACTTCATACAACCCAATATAACCAAGTGACACAGTTGCACGTTTGTTTTTAAATAATTCATCAACTGACTCATTTTTATTCAATCTATCACCAAACGCCCCATACATATATAAAATCGGTGCATTAGCTGGCGTTGCCTCAATGCATCTCTTCACACGAAAAACTAACGCATCTTTTGCCGTAGCTAAACGTTCATCTAATAAAGACCAAAACTTCTCTCTATCGCCACTAGCTTCCAAAGCAATGCGTGGTAAATTAAGTGTCACCACACCTAAATTCATTCTTCCAGCGTTCACTTCTTTTCCTGTTTCATCTTTCCAACCTTGTAAAAATGATCGGCAACCCATTGGTACTTTAAAACTACCAGTCAATTCTACAATTTTGTCGTAATTCAATACATCAGGATACATTCTTTTTGTTGCACACTCTAATGCTAATTCTTTGATATCATAGTTTGGGTCTGTCGGTTTTAAATTTACACCATCTTTAATGGTAAATATTAATTTTGGAAAAATCGCTGTACGATGTTCCCCTCCAAGTCCTTTAATACGATTCAAGAAAATCGCACGTTGAATTTCTCGCTCAAACCAATCTGTACCAAGACCAAAACCTAACGAGGTAAAAGGCGTTTGACCATTAGAAGTAAATAGTGTATTGATTTCATATTCTAAACTTTGCATAGAATCGTAGATATCTTTGCTGGTTTTTTGTTTCGCATATTCATCATGCTTAGACTCGTCATCTATCCATTGTTTCGCATCTTCTAAATGCTTTTCATAATTTTTTTTCGCAAAAGGCGCTAAAAACTCGTCAATTCTATCTGCCGAGCATCCACCATACTGACTAGATGCGACATTCGCAATGATTTGAGAAATTTGTGCTGTAGCTGTTTGGATTGACTTAGGTGATTCCACTTCAGCATTTCCTATTTTGAAACCATTATTTAACATCCTTTCAAAATCAATCAAACAACAATTCGTCATTGGAGAATATGGATGATAATCTAAATCGTGGTAGTGAATTTCACCTTTTTGATGAGCATTCGCTACATGAGAAGGCAATAATTTTAGGCCAATTGATTTTCCTACAATCCCTGCTGTCAAATCACGTTGAGTATTAAAAACATCACTATCTTTATTTGCATTTTCATTTACTAATCGTTGATCTTTATTTAACAACTTACCAATTGTAACATTAATATCTGTCGATTCTGCTCGTTCAAAATCTCGTTTAGTTCGATAATTAATGTATTCTTGTGCAAGAGCATATTCTCTATTTTCCAGTAAAATATGCTCAACAATATTTTGTATCTCATAAATTTTGACGTCCTTATAAAAACGCTCACTAATTTCTGATACGATTTTTTGCACAAGCGCTTCAATTTTTTTTGTCGATAATTCATCAACTGGACCATTTACTTTATTCTCAGCTTTTAATAAGGCTTCTGTTATTTTTTTAACATCAAAATCAACTGTACGACCATCTCTTTTAATGACATTTATCATATCAATTCCTTCTGATATATTGCTCATTTTTTCATTTAATTCTGTTTCTTCAATCATTATCATCGAACTCCCTTTATGTATTCAACTTATATCTTATCCCAACGAGAGTCTTTTTTCAACTATATATAGTGTTTTAATTTTATTTTTTAATTAAAAACCACTATATATAGATGAAAAGTTGATGTGTTAACTTTTATTCTTGTCAACAAATTATTTTGTTTTCTAATTCACTAATAATACACATGAGACAATAAAAAAGAGCTCTATAATTTCTACTGTTGGTAACAAAAGTTACCGGCAGTTTTTTTTGTACACAAAAACATGTGATATCCGTTAGAATGAAATTGCGAAAAACAAACCAAGGAGGATACCACATGTCATATTCACAGACTATCAAAGATAACTTAAATATACTAGACCTAAATATTATTTTTAATGAAAACTGTTTATCTACTGAAAAAATAAAAGGCGTGTTCTCTCGGATATTCCATGGCTTTTTAGAAGAATTTCCTCAATGCTGTCAGCATTGTCAAAGTAACCACTCTAATATTATTAAATGGGGATATACAACTAGTCTAATTAAAATGCCTAGTGTTTCGGAATATGTCATTTATATTAGATTAAAGAAACGTCGTTTCTTTTGTAAAAAATGTGATACGACCTTTGTTTTAGATACTCCTTTCGTTTCTAGAAACAACTGTATTTCTAATAATTTTAAACGTCTTGTCGCGAAACAATTAACCTCTAAATACGCCATGAGTGATATTAACCAATCAAGAAATATAGTTATGAGCTGCCATCCGTCCTTTGTTTTGATGAATTTAAATCCGTTAAAAAAGTAGCTGGTTCAATTAAGCTTTATTATGATGGACGGCGAAACAAATGAATTACTTGATATTTTACCTGATCGAAGATTACCAAAAAATGAGAATTATTTTAACGGCTTCTCTTTAGCTAATAGGAAACACGTAAAATATGTTGTTTCAGATACCTATCAACCTTATATCAATTTGACTAAACGGGTTTTCCCTAAGGCTAAAGTAGTTTTAGATAAATTCCATCTCGTTCAACATATCGGCAGAGCATTTCAAAAGATACGGATTAAAATAATGACTCAATTAAAATATAAAGATAATGGCATTATCTATAGGCGAATTAAAAAATATTGGAAGATACTTCAAAAAAGTTATGACAAATTAGAGTATATCGAGCAACATTGGCGTCCTTCATTTAAAACGTATCTTTCTGAAAAAGAATTACTTGAACGCCTACTAGCCTGTGATTCTAAATTGGCAGAAACTTACAACACCTATCAACAAATTTTAAGAGCGATTCAAACAAAAGATTATTCTTTATTTATAGAATTAATTGATCAAACGACACAATTTAAAGAGTTTGTTACTGTTTTTAAAACATTTAAAAAGTATCGATAAGAAATAAAAAACACCTTTGAAACATCTTATTCAAATGGTCCTTTAGAATGTATGAATAACCATATTAAAGTCATAAAGCGTAATGCCTATGGCATGAGAAGTTTTTATAATTTTAAGCTACGACTATCAATTTGTTTAAAGAAGTCTGCTTTCAAATCACCAAAAAAGATCTAGAAAACTAAAAAGCTTTCTAGATCCTAAATTCTAACGTTTGAACTTTTACCAACACTAGTTGACAAAGAGCCTAAAAAAGACCCAGATTTCTCTGAGTCTTTTCAATACTATTTAGCATAATCTACCGCTCGTACTTCACGAACAACAGTTACTTTAATGTGCCCTGGATATTCAAGTTCATCTTCAATGCGTTTACGAATGTCATGTACTAAAATAACTGCTTCATCATCTGTTACTTCATTTGGTTTAACAGCCACACGTATCTCACGACCGGCTTGAATAGCAAAACTTGTGTCAACTCCGGGGAAGTCATTTGCAATACCTTCTAAACGTTCAAGACGCTTAATATAATTTTCTAATGATTCACTACGAGCTCCTGGTCGAGCAGCTGATAATGCATCGGCAGCAGCAACAAGTACTGAAATAACTGACGTTGCTTCTACGTCACCATGGTGAGAGGCAACAGCGTTAATCACAACAGGATTTTCTTTGTACTTACTTACAAGCTCTGTTCCAATCTCTACGTGTGAGCCATCAACTTCATGATCAAGTGCTTTACCAATATCATGTAATAATCCCGCACGTCTTGCTAGAGTGGCATCTTCTCCTAGCTCCTCAGCTAAAACTCCAGCTAATTTCGCTACTTCTATCGAATGATTTAATACATTTTGACCATAACTTGTTCTAAATCTTAAGCGACCAAGTATTTTTATTAAATCTGGGTGAAGTGAATGCACTCCTACTTCAAATGCTGCGTTTTCACCATATTCTCTGATACGTTCATCCATTTCTTTGCGAGATTTTTCCACCATCTCTTCAATTCTAGCTGGATGGATACGACCATCTTGGATTAATTTTTCTAAAGTCATACGTGCGATTTCACGTCTAATTGGATCAAAACCTGATAATACCACTGCTTCTGGTGTATCATCAATAATTAAATCAATACCTGTTAATGTTTCAAGTGTTCGTATGTTTCGTCCTTCTCGACCAATAATACGACCTTTCATATCATCATTAGGTAATGTAACAACCGTTACTGTTAACTCTGAAATTTGATCTGCCGCACTTCTTTGAATGGCTAATGCCAACATATTGCGTGCCTTGCGATCAACTTCATCTTTCACACGTTGTTCACTTTCTTTAATCAACATGGCTCTATCATGAGACAATTCAACTTTCATATCATCCATAATAATTGTTTGTGCTTCTTCTTTAGATAGACCTGCTATACGTTCGAGTTCTATCTCTTGCTTTTCAATTAGGGTTGATACCTCTTTTTCCCGCTCATCAATCAATTGCTTCCTTGAATCAAGTTTCTCCTCTTTGTCTTCAAGTGAGCGTTCGCGTTTTTCTAAAGAGTCATCTTTTCGATCAAGATTATTTTCTCTTTGTAATAGTCTATTTTCTTGATTTTTTAGTTCAGCTCTTTCTTCCTTCAGCTCACTTTCAATTTCTAATCGGTATTGTTGATTCAGTTCTTTTGCTTCCAACAAATGCTCTTTTTTTAGAGTCTCAGCCTCTTTCTTGGCCTGTCGAATAATTCCGGTGGCAGTATTATTCGCTCCTTCTATAGACTTCTTATGTCGAGTCATGGCAATAAAATAGCCAATTGCTAGACCTACAATTAAACCGATGATAGCAAGGAGTATCGTAGCAGCCATAAAAACACCTCCATACTATCTTTATTATTGTGTTATTCATAGATTTAAAACATATCATTATGACTAAATCGTATATAAAATATGAGTGTATATATTTCTATACATTATATATTCTAATCTTTGTTAAAAGGAGTGTCAACTTAAAAAAAGATTCAAATATGAAAGAAAAAAATCAACTCCTCTATATTATCATCGATAAATAACACTCATTACTATTCAATGATCTATATAGGAGTTGATTTTTTAATCTTCTAAATCTAATGATACTTCTTCAGTTTTTTCATTTTCTTCGGTCGCTTCTTCTGGTGCAACTCCATCCATATTATATGCTAGACGAACTTTTTGATAAATTTCTTCTCTCATTTCTGGATGATCTGTCAGATATTTCTTCGCATTCTCGCGTCCTTGACCGATACGTTCTTCTTTATAAGAATACCATGCACCACTTTTGTTGACGATGTCCTTATCAGCAGCCATATCCAGTAGTTCTCCCTCTTGAGAGATTCCTTCACCATACATGATATCAACTTCAGCAATTCTAAATGGTGGCGCTACTTTATTTTTAACTACTTTAATTTTCGTTCTATTACCAATAATATCTGTTCCTGATTTTAATTGTTCTGCTCTACGAACTTCCAAACGAACAGTTGCGTAAAATTTCAATGCTCGTCCTCCAGGAGTTGTTTCTGGGTTACCAAACATCACACCAACTTTTTCACGAATTTGGTTAATAAATATCGCAATTGTTTTTGTTTTATTAATTGTTCCAGATAATTTTCTCAACGCTTGTGACATCAAACGTGCTTGAAGACCCACATGAGAATCTCCCATTTCACCATCAATCTCAGCTCTTGGTACTAAAGCAGCTACTGAATCGACAACAACAATATCAATTGCTCCACTTGAAACAAGTGCTTCAGCAATGTTTAGCCCTTGTTCTCCAGTATCCGGCTGTGATAAAAGAAGCTCATCAATGTTGACTCCTAAGGCACTCGCATATTTTGGATCTAAAGCATGCTCAGCATCGATAAACGCTGCTGTTCCCCCTGCTTTTTGTACTGAGGCAATAGCATGCAATGCAACCGTTGTTTTTCCTGAACTTTCTGGGCCATATACTTCAATGATTCTACCTCGTGGGTACCCACCAACTCCTAAAGCTGAGTCTAGGGCAAGAGAACCACTTGAAACAGTCGAAATCTGAGTATCAACTTTTTCACCTAGTTTCATCACTGAACCTTTCCCAAAATCTTTTTCTATTTTTTTTAAGGCAGCATCTAAAGCTGCTTTACGATTATCTGACATGTATGTACCTCCAGTTATATTTATCTCTTCACTCTATAATATACTTTTTTTTATTCAAAAAAGCAAGAAAAAAGCGAACAAATATTCGTGTGTTTTATTTTAACTATTTAATCGAATAAAATTATATGCGTGTTTAACGGCACCATCCTTCATATAAGCTAGATGACGTTTAAACACTCTTTTTTTACATACCACACCATTTTCACTAGCTAAGACAAACCAAACAGTCCCTTCTGGTAATTCATCATTTCCACGACTTAAATCTCCTAAGAGAACCATCACATAATCTGTGCCAAACTTTTGTAAACTATATGTCGCTATTTCTTTTCCAAGCATCTCATCATCGTTTGTATCAAATGTTTTATCAAATACTGTAGTTAACATATCTTTGTTCTCAAGAGCTAATCCAAATTTAACAACATCAGTCCCACCTTTCACCTCAATCCCTTTTGTAAAGAACTGTCCGTCTGTTAATATGTCAATCACCGCAAGAGTTTTGCCCTTTTGTTTTAATTGATTAACAGCGACATCTTGTATGGTCAACTCTTCTCCATAGCCATAGAAGAATTCTTTCTCAATAGCTAATATTTTATCTTCCATTTCATCTAGTAAATGATTGGCTATTTGTAAATCTGAACTTTGCGCCGTAAGTCGTAACATTACTTCATTTGATTTCGCGTAGGGAGCCACGGTTGGATTAGTCTGTGCATCAATTAAATCAGATAAATCTGTCACAAGTTGTGATTCTCCTATATCAATAAATCGCAAATAACGTGATATTAATTCTTTATGATGTGGAGCTAGTTTTCTGAGTAAAGGTTTAGCAACCTGTTCAAACATAGCTGTCAATTCACTTGGTGGACCAGGTAATAGTAAATAATTAACATCATTCACCGTAATAAAAATTCCGCATGCGAGTCCTGTCGGATTTTTTAATGTGATCCCTTTCTTAAATGTTAGAGCTTGTTGTTTATTATTTTCAGGCATTTTTTTATCATTTGACGTAAACAGATGATAGATTTTTTCTAGAGATTCTTCATCATACTCTAGTGGTTCATGAATGAATTCACTCACCACTTCTTTTGTTAAATCATCTGTAGTTGGTCCTAATCCACCACATAAGATAACTAATTCACTTCTTGTAGATGCTAATTCTATTGTGTCCGTTAATCTTTTTTTATTATCACCTACCGTCGTTTCAAAATAAACTTCATAACCTAAATCTGCTAATTCTTTCGATAAATATGCCCCATTTGTGTTGACTATTTGCCCAAGTAGAAGCTCTGTTCCAACAACAATTAATTCTGTTTTCATCTATATTCCTCCACTCATAAATTAATATACGTTTTTTTCCATTTTATCACATTATATTTAAATAAAAAAAAGACTTAATTCAAGGTATAGAATAAGCTTTATGGTAAACTAAAACCAATGATTAAATAAATATGGAGGAAAAATATGGGTCAATATAATAGCGTTTTCGATATCATTGGACCAGTCATGATTGGTCCAAGTAGTTCTCATACTGCAGGAGCTGCAAGAATTGGTAAAGTCATCAGACGAATATTAGGTGAGCAGCCTTTATCTGTTGATATTTACTTGTATGAATCATTTGCTAAAACATATAGAGGTCACGGTACTGATATTGCCCTAGTCGGTGGGTTACTCGGTATGGAACCTGACGATGATCGTCTATCTAAATCTTTAGAACTTGCACATGAAAAAGGGATGGAAGTGGCGTTTATACCTAAAATTGAAAAAGCAGATCACCCAAACCAAGTTAAAATGGTGCTTCGAACAAAAGATCGAACAATGACATGTACAGGAATTTCTATTGGTGGCGGATCGATTCAAATTTCGGAATTAAATGGGTTTAAAATTAATCTAGATTTTTCTACCCCAACCTACATTACTTTCCATCAAGATAAACCTGGAGTTGTTGCAAATGTGACACGGCTATTATCTGAAAAGAATATTAATATTAGTACGATGACATTAACTCGTGAAGCAAAAGGCGAAAAAGCAATGATGATTATCGAAGTTGATAACCGAGTAGAAGGTTTACTTGATTCATTACGACAAATAGAATATATTGATGCGGTTGATTTTTTCAACTAGAAAGGACACAGGAATGTTTGAAACAATTGAAGAATTAGTTATTTTAGCAAATGAATATGGTTCGCTTGCTGAAGCCATGATCCAAACAGAAATAGAAGTTTCACAGCGACCACGTGAAGTGATTATAGCTCACATGGAAAAAAATCTTTCCGTCATGTCAGCCTCAATTGAAAAAGGGGTAAAAGGGGTCACTTCCGTAACCGGTTTAACCGGTGGAGATGCTCCTAGAATGAATCAATATATTAATAAAGGTGATTTTTTAAGTGGTGAAACTATTTTACGTGCAGTGCAAAATGCCATGGCAGTCAATGAAGTAAATGCTGAGATGGGGTTAATTTGCGCCACACCTACTGCTGGGAGTGCCGGTGTAGCTGCTGGAGTATTATCTGCTCTAACAGATGAACGTGATTTAACAAAAGAGCAACAAATCAACTTTTTATTTGCAGCTGGTGCTATCGGTTTAGTCATTGCTAACAATGCCTCAATTAGCGGGGCTGCTGGAGGATGCCAAGCTGAAGTCGGATCAGCTAGCGCTATGGCAAGTGGAGCACTTGTTGAAACTTGTGGTGGTACACCTGAACAAGCATCTCAAGCTGTCGCTATTACTATTATCAATATGCTTGGTTTAATCTGTGACCCAGTTGCAGGCTTGGTAGAAATTCCTTGTATTAAGAGAAATGCTCTTGGTGCATCACAAGCATTTATTTCTGCCGATATGGCTTTAGCAGGAGTAAAAAGTGTCATTCCTGTTGATGAAGTCATTGAAGCCATGCATCAAGTGGGAATGCAAATGCCTTCTGCTTTTAAAGAAACTGCTGAAGGTGGACTAGCTGCCACTAAAACAGGTAAAAAAATTATGCATCAACTTTATAATAATAAATGATTTAATAAAACAAAAAACAGCAATCTTAAGTATAAATACTTAGAATTGCTGTTTAATTTTATCTTAATGATAATAATCAAATCGACCTTTTTTAAGAAGGGTTCCTGCTGTTCCTACCGCAAGAAGTGATTTATTAATAATGCTTTTCTTAACAATTGAACCCATATAACCTTTGACTTCTTTACCACCTAATATTTGTCCGATACCAACATTATTACCGATTGAAGCAACAGTACCTAAAGATTTGAAAGTAAAAGCTTCTGTTGGTTGGTTAGTTAATAAGCGAGCTAAGTTATTTGCAGCCGCTTCACCTTGTTTAATAGCAATTTGAGCTGTTGTTGGGAATGGTCTTCCAGACTCTTCATCCATCACAGCACTCACGTCACCGATCATGAAGATATCAGGATATCCTTCAACACGTAAATCTTTTTCAACCATTACACGTCCACGACGTTCAGAAAATCCAGATTCACCAACAACATGACTACCTTTAACACCCGTTGTCCAAATAATGGTATGAGCATGAACTTCTTTTAACTCACCATTTTCTTCGTAAACAACAGTATGCTCTTTGATTTCTTTAATTGGTGTTCCGACTTTAAACGTTACACCACGTTTTTTCAATACATCAATACCAAATTGACCAAGTTTTTCAGAGAACATTGGTAGTAATGTTGGCATTGCTTCAATACAAGTAATTTTCACTTTATCCATTGGAAAATTCATTGTTTTAGCTAATTTAGGAATACGATTTGTAATTTCTCCTAAATACTCAATACTTGTAAATCCAGCTCCACAAACAACGATAGATAAATCTAATTCATCTTTAGATTTTTGGTAGTTAGCTAATGCTCTATCTAGATGAGCTTGTGCTACTTCAGCTGTTTTAATATTCACTAATGGTAACGAATAGTCATCAACACCTGGAATACCAAATGTTTCTGATTCAAATCCTAATGCCATCACTAAATAGTCATAAGCTAATTCACCAGTATTTTCTAATAAAACTTTTTTGTTATCTTTATCCACTTTGATAACAGTGTCCTTTAAGAACTGAACTTTCTTAGTATCAATAACATCAACAATGTTGAAAGTTATTTTACTGGCTGGTTCTGTTCCTGCTGCTACTTCGTGTAACTGCGTTGATTCATAGTGATAATCATTTTTGTTCACCAAAATGATATCAGCATCAACATTTTTCTTACTTAATTCTTTAGCTGTTTTTAAGCCTGCATAGCCTGCTCCCAAAATAACGACTCTAGGTCTGCTCATTTTTTATTCCCTCCAACTTTTATTCAATGGACACTATAGTTCTTTTTCACAAAAAAGTCAAAATATTTGACTGTGACTTTTTAAACAAATATGTTTCTATTTTTTTAGCGTTCGAGAGTAGTACCAAATACTGATTATTGTTACCAAACTGACAAATGCTCCATAAATCAGTAAGTGATTCACAAACTCACTTCTTGATAATCCAAACGAATTTAATTCAATTAAAATAACACCAAGACCTAAAACAAAAGCACTCATACTAAGTTGAGATGTTCTTGCTAATACTTCTAAACCTAACTGACTCTTTTTTGCTTTACTCACTTGGCGATAATAAATAAACATACTGGTAAAAATGATAACTAATGTAATAATTTGTATGATTAAACTCATGGTTAAAACTCCTCTGTTATCGAATTAAAAAAACACGTTATAAATTGTAACACTTTTTTGCTACTTTGACTATTTTTTTATCGTTTGAAAATGTTGGTATACATTGGTTGCAACAGTTTTTGGAAGGCCAGAATCAACTAAATCTTCAACACTTGCTTCCTCAATTTTTTTCATAGATTTAAATGTCGTTAATAGTTTTTTCTTACGTTTTGGTCCAAGACCTTCTATTCCGTCAAGTTTTGATGCGAAACTTGTTTTACTACGGGTTGAACGGTGGAATGTTATCGCAAATCTATGCACCTCATCTTGTATACGTTGAAGTAAAAAGAACTCTGAAGAACTTCTTTTTAAAGGCACAACATCTAAGTCTGGCCCAAATAATAATTCACTAGTTTTATGCTGATCATTTTTAGCTAATCCTGCAATTGGTATATCTAAACCTAATTGGTTATCAAGAACATCTTGAGCAGCATGTACTTGTCCTTTTCCACCATCAATTAAAATTAAATCCGGCATTGGTAAATTGTCCTTTATCACTCGTGAATACCTTCGATAAATCACTTCTTTCATTGAAGAATAATCATCTGGACCTTCAACTGTTTTAATTTTAAATTTACGATAGTCTTTTTTTGATGGTTTTCCGTCAATGTAAACCACCATAGCAGAAACGGGATCCACTCCCATAATATTCGAGTTATCAAATGCTTCTATTCTATTAGGCGTTGGTATTTTCATTGCTTGCCCTAATTTTTCTACAGCGCCAATTGTTCTATCTTCTTTTCTTTCTATTAAATTAAATTGTTCTTCTAAATATATTTTGGCATTTTTATTGGCTAGATTCACTAAATCTTTTTTCTCTCCGCGTTGAGGTTGTAAAATTTTAGTTGGAATCATCGCTTCGACAAGGCTTTTATCCAGTTCTTTTGGTAATAGTATTTCTTTAGGAACAAAATGGTGATTCTCTTGATAAAACTGCCCAATAAAAGTCAACATATCTTCCTCTGGCTCATTGTAAAATGGAAAATCAAATACATTTCGTTCAATTAGTTTTCCTTGTCTAACAAAAAAGACTTGAACAACCATCCACCCTTTGTCAGCATAATAGCCAAAAACATCACGATCGACAAAATCTGCATTCGTCATTTTTTGTTTGGTCATCACACTTTGAATAGACTGAATTTGATCACGATATTCTGCCGCTTTTTCAAACTCCATATTTTCAGAGGCTTTTATCATTTTTCCTTCAATTTCTTTTTGAATCTCAGTATAGCCACCATTTAAAAACTTTTTAATTTCTTCTACCATCTCTTTATACTTTGCTTCTACTACTGGGTTCACACAAGGACCTAAACATTGTCCCATATGATAGTATAAACACACTTCATTTGGTAAATTTTTACATTTTCTAAGTGGATAAATCTTATCAAGCAATCGTTTCGTTTCATTCGCTGCTTTTACATCTGGATACGGGCCAAAATAAATCGCATTATCTTTTAATACTTTTCGTGTAATTAATAGTCTCGGGGCTTTTTCATTTGTTATCTTGATAAAAGGATAGCTTTTATCATCTTTTAACATAATGTTATACTTCGGCATATTCTTTTGGATTAAATTTATCTCTAAAAGCAAGGCTTCCGTATTCGACTCTGTGATAATTGTCTCAAAATCTACAATTTCACTTACTAGTCGTTGTGTTTTCTCATCATGCGTCCCAGTAAAATAAGATCGCACTCGATTTTTTAAAATCTTCGCCTTACCAACATAGATGATGGTATTATATTTATCTTTCATCAAATAACAGCCTGGCTGATCTGGCAACAAAGCTAATTTATTTTTTATTCTTTCGTTCACTAGTTTAATCTCCTTGTACTCTCTCTTTATCAAGTATACAATTTGTTGAAAAAAAATCATTCCACAGTGATTATAGCACCATAGAATGATTATAATTTTAAAGATATTTATTAAATACTTGTTCTAATTGTGGTTTTTGTTGGACACCAATCATTTGTTCAACAACTTGACCATCTTTTTTAAGTAATAATGTTGGAATACTCATGATTCCGTGTGCTTGACTTGTTTGAGGATTTTCATCCACATTTACTTTAACAATTTTTACTTTGTCTTGGTATTCTGTTGCGATACCATCTAAGATAGGTCCTTGCATACGACATGGTCCACACCAAGGTGCCCAGAAGTCGACCAATACTAATCCTTCATCTGTTTCTGTTGCAAAGTTTGCATCTGTAATATTTTCTACCATATTCATTCATCTCCTAAATCATCTTTTACTTTATAAACTGATTATACCATCGGGGGTAGTAAAGAACTAACAATCTGCTCACTTTTTAGAAAGTCACAATTGTCGCACCGTCTCCACCTTGATTGCTAGGAGCAAAATTATATTTTTTTACTCGACGATTATTTTTCAAGTACTCTTGTACCCCTTGTTTTAAAGCACCCGTTCCACGTCCGTGGACAATCGTTACTTGAGGATAACCTGCAAGTAACGCTGCATCAATGTATTGATCAACTTCTGCCAAGGCATCTTCATAACGTTTACCACGTAAATCCAGTTGAGTTGACACTGATTGACGACTGCCGCCACCATCACTTTTTACCGTTGAAACACGCATTTTAGGTTCTTTCTCCGGTGCAATTCGTGTCATGCCATCTTCTGAGACAGTCATCTTCAGAATACCTAATTGAACTTGCCACTCTCTATTGCCAACTTTCTCAATCAATGTTCCTCTTTGACCAAATGCTTCAACTAAAACATCATCACCAGCTTTAAATGATTTTTTCTCTTTCGCTTTTTTCAAGACTTTATTTTTCTTCAAGTGCGTTTCATCATGTTTTAGATTTTCTAATCCTGATTTAACTTCAATCAATTCATGTTCTTTAACAGATTGATTATTCCCTGTTCTTAATTGCATTTGACGAATTTCTTTAATCATTTTTTCTGATTCTTCTTGTGCTTTACTGATGACTTCATTTGCTTCTTTTTTCGCTTTATTCATCTCTTTTTCACGTTCGGTAAAGAATAGTTCATACGCTTCTTTTAAATCATGATAAAGATTTTCCGCCTCATCAGCATAGTGACGCATTTCCAAATATTCGGTTTCCGTCATTTTACGTTGATTTTCTAAATCAGAAATCATATCATTTAAATCTTGGCTTTCTCCGTCAATAATTTGTTTAGATTGCTCAATGATATCAGGAGATAACCCTAAACGTTTTGATATTTCAAACGCGTTACTTCGACCAGGAATCCCAATTAACAAACGATATGTTGGACTAAGTGTATCAACATCAAATTCCATACTAGCATTGATTGTATTCGGACGATTATAACCATAAACTTTTAACTCAGGGTAGTGAGTCGTTGCCATAACATAGGCGCCGATTTCTCCCACTTTATCTAGAATAGAAATAGCCAATGCTGCTCCTTCTTGTGGATCTGTCCCCGCTCCTAACTCATCAAATAATACCAAACTATCTGAATCAAGATTATCTAAAATTGACACAATGTTTGTCATATGTGAAGAGAACGTTGATAAATTCTGTTCAATCGATTGCTCGTCCCCAATATCTGCATAAATATTTGAAAAGATTCCAATACTACTTTCTTCTTCAACAGGAATTGGTAAACCAGATTGTCCCATTAATTGTAGTAATCCTAATGTTTTAAGTGTAATTGTCTTACCACCTGTATTTGGTCCTGTAATAACGACAGCCTGATAATCTTTTCCAATCACGATATCATTTGGTACAACAACGTCTTCATCAATTAGTGGGTGTCTTGCTTGTTTAAGGTTAACATCCTTGTCCTCGCTCAATCTTGGCACAACAGCTTTTAATTGTTTTCCAAACAATGCTTTACTATTAATAAAATCAAGTTTTCCTAAGACATAAGCATTTTGTAAAATATCATGTCTGTAAGGTTCTAATTCATTAGAAAGTTCAGCTAAAATTCGCTCGATTTCTTTGCGTTCAGAAATTTGATGTTGTCTTAAACGATTATTTAATTCAACTACTTGTCTTGGTTCAACAAAAACTGTTTGACCAGATGCACTTTGATCATGGACAACACCACCAAAATGACTTCGGTACTCGCTTTTTACCGGGATAACATAACGATCATTTCTCATTGTCACAATCGTATCACTCAGATAATTCGAATTTTTCCCACGAAGAATCCCGTCAAGTTGTTCTCTCACCGCTTGTTCAGACCGTCTAATACTTTGTCGAATTTGTTTTAATTCAGGTGACGCGTCATCTGTTACAGTACCATCTTCATCAATTGCATGTCTGATTTCTTTTGATAGTTCTGGTAGAGCAATCATTTTTTCAGACCAGTCATACAAACGATGTAATTCAATATCCGCATCCTTTAAATCATCAAAGAAATGTTGAATTTCAAGAACAGTTGTCAAGACACGGCCAACTTGTGCTAGCTCTAAACCATTTAGCATAGCACCAATTTCAATACGTTTCATATGTGGTTTGATGTTTTCTAAGATTGGCATAGGAATGCCCCCTCGTAAACGTAAAACAGTCAGCCCATCTTCCGTCTCCATTAATGCTTCTTCTATTTCATCATATGAGTGTGATGCTTTTAAATCATTAACATGCTCCAACCCAGATTTTGTTACAATATGTTGAGATAACATTTGTTTGACTTTATCAAACTCTAATATATCTTCTATTTTCTTTTTCACTCTATTTCACTTCCTAAAATCCGACTTATGTAAATAAAGAGCCTACTCTATTAGGCTCTCTTTTATAAAATAATTTGTTTAATAAACCATTGGTATAGATTGGCTGATAATACTGGAGTATGCTCAATCATTCCCTTAGCAATACCTGATTTATCAAATGCATTTTGAATAAATCCTAAAGGTATCATCGACAAAACTGTCAGAACAAGTACTAATCCAATATAAGTTAAGCCAAGATTGATTACACCACCTATTAATTGATTGCTTTTATTCGCTAGTTGAATAAACGTTAATCTGTAGCATAACATGCCAATAAATCTTGTGATTAAATACCCTACTAAAAGGATGAGTATGAACGCAAAGCCAGCATAAAAAGCTTTGTCTAAATCAAAGATTAAATTATTATCAAACACACTAAGTTTAGTGGTTTGTGTTGGTGCTGGATAAGGGACGAGTAATTCAATCTTTTTACCAACTGATTGATACGATTCTTTTGCCATGAAAAAACTTAAGGCGTATCCGACAAAATAAACCAGTTGCAAGGCAAATCCTCGGCGATATCCGGCATAAAATCCTGTTAATAATATAAGTATACTAATTATCGTTATAACCATTGCAAAACCTACTTATTCTTTATTTATTAATTGATGATTTCTTTTGATTATTGTTTCGTTTAATTTTTTCTTTTGCTTGCTCATTGACAATTTTTTGAATTTCAATTTGATTTAACATCTCTTCATCTGTCAACTTACGATTCTCTTGTAGTATCTTTTTTCGCATCTCTTTTTCTCTAGATTCAATATTAGCAAGACGTTCTTCTAATCCCATCATTTTCTCCAGCTCATCTTCTAAATCACTAATATCTTTTTTCAAATCAAGAATGGTTTCTTGTTGTTTTATTTGAACAGATAGTGTATTAATCGCTAGTAAGATAGCTGCCTGTTCAGTTGATAGCTTAGGAGCATTTTTCATAATTGTTTCAAGTTGTTCGTTTGCCAATTGATTAACAATATCCATATGATAATGACTTTCTTTTCCTATAATAGTATATGTATTTCCTGCAATTGTCGCTTTATAACGTTTGTTCTCTTCAAGAGCCATCTTAAATCCTCCCATAAATCCTTCACTAAAAGAAGCAACTTAATTATATATGACTTTCTTTTAATTGACAATTAAGCAAGTTGTACCTTAAGAATCATTCATGATAAAAACATGTTATACTTAACATAAATTTTTTTAAAAAGGAAGTTGAACATGCAACAAACTATAACATTATTAGCTTCTGACAAGCTAATCAGTGAACTAACAACAGCTTATGAACCATATTTCCAAAGAACACCCCCATATGCATTATTTCAAGCCAAAATTACTGGAGTAGTTATCACAGCTTATCAATCAAAAAAGGTTGTCTTTCAAGGATTCAACGCTGAAAAAGAAGCCGCTATGTGGGAAAAGCGTGAAGCTAACACGACGCAAAAAAAACAATCTTCTAATTCTTCAAACTCGTTACCAAAAGATTTTGCTTCATGGAACGTTGTGGGGAGTGACGAGGTTGGAAATGGTAGTTATCTTGGACCAGTTGTTGTTTGTGCTGCTTACGTTGATGAAACACACATGCCTTTATTAAAAGAATTAGGTGTGAAGGATTCTAAAATGTTAACTGACACAGATATTAAACGCATTGCAAAAGAGATTATTCATGTCATGCCCTATCGAAAACTTGTACTCACACCCAAAAAATATAATGAAATACAACCTGAGTATAATGTCAATCGGATGAAAGTTGCCTTACATAACCAAGCGATTTACTTATTATTACAAGATATTTCTCCGATTACCCCCAAAGGTATATTAATTGACCAGTTTACTCCTGAGTCAAACTATCGAAAGTATTTAGCTAAAGAGAAAAATCAAGTAACTAAACCTTTATACTTTACGACAAAAGGAGAACAATATCATCTGGCGGTTGCTGCAGCATCCATTATTTGCCGCGCGGAATTTTTGACAAGTTTAGAAACAGCTAGTAAAGAATTAGGATTTACTGTGCCCTCTGGTGCTGGACAAAAATCAGATATAGCTGCTGCTAAAATCATAAAAAAAGGTGGCATGCCCCTTTTAGAACAATATGCAAAAGTTCATTTTGCCAACACTCAAAAAGCCTACCATTTAATAAATCGTTAAAAACAAAATTGTTTTGCTTATTTCAACCACTGTCTTCTATTGGTGGACTTTTATAAATCATTTACACATATTTGGCTTTTTTGTCAGTAAAAGAGCGACGTAAAAATTTACGTGGTTCTTTTTTTATTGTTTTTGGTTACACTTTAAGAAGTTTGTTAAAAAGGAGAAGAAACATGTCGATAAAAAATCATATTAAATTATTACTTGCCACAGCTCTATTGTCTGTTGGTATACATACTCAAGCAGTGGAAGTTCCTGTCACTACCACTAGTAGTTCATCCGTCATTACTGAAACAACTCACCACGTTAAGCTAACAACTGATGAATATATTTCTATGAGTGCCACTGATTTAGCAAAATTAGTAAGAGAGAAAAAAGTTACAACCGAAGAATTAATTGACTTAGCTTTTCAAGTTAATGACATAGAAAACCCACGAACAAATGCTTTAATTACCACAAGAAAAGAACTTTCTTTAAAAGAAGCAAGCGAGATGGTCGATAACGGTCAACCTTTTTTTGGTGTCCCTATCGTGATGAAAGGTTTAGGTCATAGCATCGTTGGAGGAAGTAACTCAAATGGGTTAGATTTTAACAAACATGTCACAACAAAATTTAATGGGCGAATTGCCAAATCATTACAAGATTTAGGATTTGTTATCATTGGTCAAAGTAACTACCCACAATTAGGATTGAAAAATGTGACCGACTCAACTTTGTATGGTCCAACTGGAAGTCCTTGGAATCCAAACTATCAAGCAGGTGGTTCTTCTGGTGGTTCTGGGGCCGCAATTGCGTCAGGTGTTGTGCCAGTTGCTTCTGGAAGTGATGCTGGTGGGTCTATCAGAATTCCAGCATCATGGAATGGTCTTGTCGGATTAAAACCTTCTAGAGGAATCATTTCTGGAAATGCTAAAACTGGACAAGTCGTTAATTTCCCACTTGCTAAAAACATGGAAGACACGACAGCTTTATTTGAAAATTTATTAACATCTGACATTAATCCTACACCTACTAATCTTACTGGAATAAAAGTAGGTTACACCACTACTTCACCTGTTGGGACACCTGTCAGTGATGATGCTAAACAAGCTGTTATGAATGCTGTGAACTTTTTAAATTCAAAAGGATTTGTCACTGAAGAAATCTCTATCCCAGTTGATGGCGTTAAATTGATGCACGGATATTATGAAATGGCTACTGCTTCAGGTAGTTTAGCAAACTTTTTAGCTAAACAAACTTTAAAAAGAAGTTTGCATATAGACGATGTTGATCCAGTTACTTGGGCTCTTTATCAAGCAAGTGAATTTGTCCATAAAGAAGATTTAGAAAAAGTCAGTGCTTATAATGATGAAGTCAAAGAAACAATGGAATCTTTATATAAAGATTACCCATTAATCTTAACTCCTACTACAGCCTCAACTGCTCCTGGACTAACTGAATCTTTATTAACACCAGAATACGCTGAACAGATCAAACATATTGATGAGTTGAAAACAAAAGATGAACGTATGAAAGTTGTCTATGATCAATGGTTAAATTCATTAGCATACACACCGTTCACTCAGTTAGCAAATTTAACTGGCCAACCTGCAATTAGTTTACCTACTTATGTCAGCAAAAATAATTTACCTTTAGGGATACAATTTAATGCTGCGACAAATCAAGATAGACTTTTACTAGAAATAGGAAAACTATTTGAAGAAAATAATCAATTTAAACAATTGCACACCAAAAAAGGTGTAGTCGCTCCTGAAACAAGCGATACAATTCCTTCCACTACAGAGTCAACAACAAAAACTGAGTCTAGTTCTTCTTCAAGTAGTGAGATGGAAACCAGTCAAACAAATGATAGTATGAGTCATGAGTCGACACAAGAAACAACTAGCGTAACAAATACTACGACTGCAGAAAATAGCACTGACTCTACGACCCAAACAACAAGTAACGAATCAAAGAGTTCCACCACTAGTACTTCTGAGACAACCGACACTACAGTAAGTAGTAGTCAACAAGAATCAAGTTCTACGTCATCTTCTGCTGCTCTAGTAAGTGAAGATGATAGCATTGAAATTACGCCTATTCCTGAAATAACTAGTAGTACAAAATCAAGCTCTAGTGAACACTCAAGTCAATCAGCCAGTTCAGAGACTAGTCGAACTAGTGAAATAAGTAGTCAGACAGACACTAAATCTCAGAAAACAGTTTCTAAAAAGAAAAAAGTAAACAACGATAACCAAGAACTAAAATCTTTATCTCGTCTTCCTAAAACAGGAGAAGTTGTCCAAAAATATCTGCCACTCATCGGAATATTAATCCTTGGTTTAGCAGCTATTTTTATATACGTCGATTGTAAAATTAAGCTAGACAACTAAAAAAATCATTTGTGATACACTCAAACTGTTTTTCCAACCAAAGAAAACAAGGAGAGTGATCACAAATGACCTATACAAATCTGACTACAGACTAGCTAGTTTTGATAGAATTTTATTACCATCAAAATAAAAAAGAAACATACGTTTCGAACCAAGTGAAACGAGCAAAACAGACTACGTACACTGTTTATAAAGTTTTTGATGAGGGTCTATCTGCACTAAATTACTATAAAAAATACAAAAGTGGTGGATATCCTATTTCTTTATCTGATGATGAAACAGACTACATTTAAAAGAAGGTTGTTCAAGGATGGACTCAGATGTCATTATCGGTCGTGCTGACTTTCCTAGCCGTCATTGTCTCTCGTCTTTTCTAGCTGAATCTATAGAAATTAATAAGCATTGTTTTATCGATAATAGAGTTAAGCAGTCTATTGGTGTTGAATTGTCTGATGCTATTTCACTAAAAGATTTATCTAAAAGACATTTTGTATTCCCTACGACAATCAATCGAGTTCTCAATACACTAGGTAAAGAGCTATCAAATACATTTACTCACTTGCCTCAAAACCTATGTTTTGATGAATTGACATCTGTTAAAAACCAACATGGCAATACAGTTTTGTCTATTCTGATTCTGTCTGATAATAAAATTATTAATCTAGAAACTCATTTTCTGAAATATTCTTTAAAAATATGAAATAAAGTAACTACTATCGTTTTTGATATGAATGCTGGCTATTTTAAGATGGCTAAAAAACTATTCCCAAATGCTTCAGTTATTATTGATCGTTTTCATCTCGTTCAATTAATTAGTCGCTCGTTAAATATGACAGGAATTAGAACAATGAATAAGTTTCGAACATCTAATCTGAATGATTTAAAGAACTATAGAAAACTTAAAAAAATATTGGAAACTCTTTTTAAAAGATTCTAATGAACTAAATTATACAGATTACCGATATAAACGACTATTTAAAATTATTTTACCTAAAACAGAGATAATCGATTATTTATTAAGCTTAAATAAAGGATTAACCGAAACCTACAAGCTTTATCAACATTTATTATATTGTTGTAAAACAAATGATTTTGAAACATTTTCAGACCTTCTTGTGTTAATTAATGATTTAATTTCCAACCAAATGGTTACGTCTGTCAAAATATTAAAGAAATACCTACCTATAATAAAAATTACCTTCAGATTCTTTTATTCTAACAGACCATTAGAGGGCGCAATTAACAAGATAAAATTAATTAAACTGATAGCCGATGTCTATAGAAATTTTCAAAACTATAAATATAGAATTTTACTAAGTTTTAAAGACAAACAAATAAGCAGCGGAAACCAATTGGCTTCCATTAAAAGAGTGTCATACGCATTCAAATCATTTAAAAATATGAGAATAAGAATTTTCTTGATAAACGACCTTAAAAAAATGGCTGTACACTAAATCGTGTTAATAGATTAAATTCTATCAATGCGATTTTTTGTTTTAGGAATAGAAAAAGGGCATTCTTATTGGTAAAATTAAGTCGACTATAACTAGAATTACAAAGGAGAATACCCCTATGGATAACAATACAAGAAAACTACTCAATTTAACAGATGATTCTCTTATTTTGAATGAGAATTGGTTGTCTCGCGAAGCGAGAAACAACTGCTCAGTTAACATGATGACAGGAAGATTAGTGAATAAAGATAAGCAATGCCAGAAATGTGGATGTTATCAATCCGTTAAAAACGGAACGTATCAAACCATTAGTCAATTGCCTGAAGTTGAACGTCGCCCAACTTATCTAAAACTTCACAGAGAACGTTACCTTTGGAAGCTGTGGGTCAACTTTCAGTGCTTCTACTTCTATAGTAGATGACTATTGTCAAATTTCTAAACAGCTTAAATACCAAATTGCTTTTGATTTTAAAGAGAATCGATCACGTAAAAAAATCGCAGAATGCCACAGTGTCTCTGAAAATACTGTTAAACGTGTGTTAGTATCATTTACCAATAATCAGCAATCTAATTTTAACTTCTTGCCCACGGCTCTTTGTGTAGATGAGTTTAGCTCTACTTCTGATTGTCATGTTAGAATGAGCTTTATTTGTGCTGATGCGACATCTAAAAAAATAATCGATATCTTACCTGATAAAAGATTACATAAGTTGGTTTCTTACTTTATAAAGTATTCCATAAAATCACGTTTAAAAGTAAGATTTTTGATCATGGATATGAATGCAAGTTACGGTCAACTATTAAAAACAGTCTTTCCAAATGCCGAAATCGTCACAAATCGATTTCATATCATTCAACATATTAACCGCTCTTTCAACACCTTAAGAATAAAAGAAATGAATCAACTAAAACGCCACAATCAAGAGGGAGGAAAGCAGAATCGACGATTAAAGCGTTATTGGAAACTACTTTTAAAAGATAATTCTGAATCAAACTATAAACACTTTTATTATCGTCCTTTATTCAAGAGAAATATGTCATCTACCGAATGGGTAGATGAGTTACTTTTTTATTCAAATGGTTTCTTAGAAGGCATTAACAATAAAATTAAAGTGATTAAACGTTTGGCCTATAGCTATCGAAACTTTCTATTATTCAAACGACGTATCTTTTTGATTCAAAATCAAGTTTTTCAGGTTAAATAA
>NZ_QRJY01000013.1:0-34583 GCF_003471765.1 Vagococcus sp. AM17-17 | reverse complement strand
TGTACTAAAAACTGCTGGTAACTTTCGTTACCAACAGTAGAAATTATAGAGCCTGATTTTTTAAGCAATAAAACGCCATTCTCGCTTTTAGGAGAGTGGCGTTTTGTTATTAATATAGTCTTTTGCTTCTTTATTAATTGCTTTTAAATCAATACCTTGTTTCGTAGCGGCAAACACACACCCACAATAGCATTGGCGATAAATGTCGTAATCTTTACACATGGTTATTGAACGTTGGTACCCACCTCTTTTTTTGAAATCACTCGGCAGATAAGATACATCATATATTTTTTGTATATCGAGTCCAATAGAATTAATCAACTGAGCATCTTTTTTAGGTGAAATCGTCAAGGCACTCCCAAAATAATCAAAACCTCTATTATGTGCCTCTTCGGCCACTAAGTCTAATCTCATTTGAAAACAACTTTCACAACGTGCGCCACCTTCAGGTTCATTGGCTAATCCTTTTTTAGTCATCGTCTGAATAAAAACATTTGGTTCATACTTAGCTTCAATAAACTCAACATGTTTATCGTTCTTTCTATTGAATTGCTCAACGAATTCTTTTTGAACAATGGCTCGTCTCTCATACTCACTTTTAGGATATATATTTGAATTAGCAAAATAAATAGTGACATCAGCATAATCTGTTAAAAATTCTAATGTATAGGTACTACAAGGTGCACAACAACTATGAAGTAAAATCTTTGGTCGAAACGATTCATCTTTCCATTTTTTTATTAGTTTAAGTAACACACTATCATAATTAATCGTTTGGTTTTTTAATTTGTTGATAATATTCAATGAATCCATTGTTAATACTCCTTTATTTGCATCTATTTTATTTTATTATAACAAAAGGACACGTGCTGTTGCTAGATTAGTGATGTTTTTAAGGTCATATCAATGCTTTTTACAAGAAAGAACTCATTATTAGATATTTGGTAACTAACTCTTCATTATTCTTCATACATAAGAATAATTTACCCAAGACCTTTTTATACACGAGTTGATTATATATACCTGATGAATCTATAATATTTATTGAATATTTTTAGTTATTATTTCTACAATAATTTTAGCAGTTATATCTGTAAAGCTATCATGAATAACTGATTTGATCTTTGATAATTTTTGGTTTTCATTATTAGATAATATTTGGTTAACTTTATTTATTTCTTCTAGAGTAAGTTTATTTTCCCCTAAATCTGCTTCCATTCGTATATTATTTATTATTAATTTATCTGAATTTATAGCTGTTACAGGGTTCTTTGAATTTATATGTTTATTGCTATCCATTCTTACATCTGTAGAATCTATAATCTCAATATCGGATTCTAATCCATTAAAAGTATTTCTACTCATTTGAACATCTGTACAACCTTCAAGTCTTATACCTTTCATACTTTTAATCTCCTTACTTTATAAAATTATTTCAAAGAATCAGAAAATACTTTCAACTCTACTTTTACTTCTACAGAAAGATTGTTATATTCTTTTAAATCTATAGCTCTTTGTAAACAATACATTAGGATATTGTTGTTTTAGTTGTAAATAAGCTGATTTAATACCTTATTTTTTTATTGTTATACAATTGTACTTAACTACATAGTGACTCATTTATTACCAAAACTATCTAGTTCATTTTCTGTTTCAATTAATTCGGATAATATTCGATTAACGTATCGTTTACCGATAAAATCTGGATCAAGAAAAAGCATAACTAATTCATATTGGCAATTATTTGTTGACTTTTCCCAAATCTGTCATACTAATCCATAACCCTTTTTATCTACTTTCTATTTTGATTAACAAAGTATTCTCCACTATTAGCGTAATATTAGACGTCCTGTTTCTCAAATAATTTATTCAATATCGAACTTTCTATATACTCGATGAAAACATTCTCTACAGTTAGTCTAATCAAGTCTTTTGCACCAGTTTTTAAAACTGCATATATTTTTTGATTTTTTCAGCTGGAAAAACAAGGTTATCATAATTCAGCCTGATACCCTTGTTTGCATAGTATTTTAATAACATCTTTAAATTGAATGAACTTTGTCACATTTTAAGTGATTACTACACTTCTTCTGTAAAATGAATTCAGCGGTAATAACATAAATAAAAAAACTGAACAAACTAGACCTGATATTGATAATGTAGTTACTTTTGAAAAAACTACTAAATTTTAAATAGTCTTTTTTATCTTTTCTAAAAAAATAAAAAAAAATCTGCCCATGGTAAATTAGGAAGGAGTAAATCTAAATAAGCTACCAAATAACTAACAATCGTCATTACAACAAACATCCAGTTCATTTTTATCAGCGTCATTCCTCTTTTTATAACCACAATATTTTACCTAGATTAATTAAAACAAAACCTCATACGATTCCATCAAATAATATCCATAAGTAACTGGTTCATGATATTATATTATGAAGAAACACTCAATATATTAAGTTCTGGGGAGTTGTATGATGCTAAAATTACACAAGTTATAATAGATGGCTATGATACAACAGATTAAAGTAATGATGTGTTTGTAATTCTTATCCTACTTATCGATATTGATGATGATCTTTACTAAATTAATTACAGACGAATCGAAAATTTTTCATTAAGCAGTATCATACAATTTAGATATGTTTTTAAAGATATCATAGTAGGTGAATGTTTAATTTCTGATAATGGGATGGTACATGAATTAGTAATTGTAAGAGAACATACATGGTCTATAAATTGTCATAACTTTTTTATTTCTAAACCTCCTAATTAAAACATGCTTTTCTATAAGCATTCTCTATGATTAGCTCAAACAAAAAAGACCTCCAAATTGAAGGTCTTTCTCTTATTTAGACTATAACTGTTAATGTTGCTGCTAATAATATCAACACTAAACCAATAATCGTAATTTTCATCTCTTTTGATGTTTTCTTTTGGCCTAAAACCCAAATACCTGTCAATGTTGCAAGCACAACTGATGTTTGAGATAAAATAAATCCTGTTGCTAATCCATTCATATTAGGTTGAGCTGAAATTAAATAAGTTAGCGCTGCAAAGGCAAAGAAAAATCCTGAAATAATTTGTTTGTATGATACCATTTGAGTCAATGCATTTTCTTTTTCTTTCACAGCGATAACCAAACTATAAACAACCGCCACAATCACCATTCCAATTGCTTGTGGTAGGAAAGCATTCATTCCTGTAATGCTTGTTTCTTGCGGTGCTGCTGAATACAACCAATACCCTATTTCACCAATCGCTAAAATGATGACAGCTTTTTTGATGTTACTTGCATCTGCACTATCTTTTTTCTCAGACCAAACTGTCATTCTTGCACCAAGTATAATCAACACAAGTGCTAGAGCACCAATTAATTTATCTGTCATAGTTGGCCAATTTCCAAGATGTGCTACACCCCATAATGACGCAACAATTAATTGAAATGCTGTCGTAATTGGCATAGCTCTTGAAGAACCTACTAATTCAAATGATTTAAACGTCAAAATTTGAGCGCTCGCCCAACCAATTCCCGATAAAATACTTAACGTTAAATCCATCCCACTTGGAAACGTAAGTCCATTAGTAAAAAATAAAATAATCGCAAAAATCAATGTTCCAATTGTTGATCCAACGATTTGATTAACTGGTTTGCCACCAATTTTTGATGCAATTGTTGGGTATAAGCCCCAACCTAGTAATGGTCCTAACCCTATTAATAAAGCTGTCATTTTTATAAAATCCCCCTGGTAAATTTTCTAACTAAAACGTTACGCCACTTTCCAATAAAATATTCGCATACGGTGTCATTTCACCTGTACGGATAAATGCATGTGTATCATTTAATTTTTGTTTCATGTCACTATGTGGAATAAACTCTATTGGCGTGTTGGCAAAACGTTCTTCAATACTCGCCAAAATAGTAGGATTCGCTTCTTTTATTTCTTCAGCTATATAAATCTTTTGTACTTCTAATTCTTCCAAAACGTTATCTAGCACATCTAAAAAACTTGGCACGCCATTTGTCACAGCCAAATCAATTTTTTCTGTTTCAAACGGAACTGGCATCCCCGCGTCCCCAATACTTAATAAATCAAAATGACCCATTTTTGAGATAACTCTTGAGATATCACTGTTTATAACCGCTGATTTTTTCATTAATATGTCTCCTTTATTTCATGTTCAAACGGAATACTTGGTTGAGCTCCGTATCGTTGAACTGTTAGTGATGATGCTTTATTACCATAATCAATTGCTTCTTCAATATTAGAAAAATCTTGTTTTAGTTTGCTTGCCAGTGCTCCAATAAATGTATCTCCTGCGGCAGTTGTGTCGACCGCTTTCACTTTATAAGCTGAAACAAAACCTGATTGTTCTTTGTAGTCATAATAAGCACCACGACTACCAAGTGTGATAATTACAATCTCGATACCTAAATCATGTAGGGCTTCTGCTGCTTTTTTTATCGACTCATCATCAGTCAACTCAATACCTGTAATTAATTTTGTTTCTGTTTCATTTGGAATAATAACATCTGTTAAAGCTAGTAACTCACTCGAAATATTTTTCACAGCTGGTGCTGGATTTAAAATTGTTTTAACGTTTGAATTTTTTGCTAATTTAAATGCTTCGATTGTTCCTGTGATAGCACTTTCAAACTGTGCAATTAAAAAATCACTTGATTCAATCACAGATTGACAACTGCTTGCTAATTCATTTGTAACGTGATTATTAGCTCCAGCATAAATCATAATGCTATTTTCACCAGACTCATCAACCGTAATAAATGCTTGCCCTGTTGACTCATTATCAATCGTTTTGACATGTGTTACATCAATTTTTTCTCCTTCTAATAACTCTAACATGACGTTTCCAGCTGTATCATGTCCTATTGCTCCAATGAATGACGTTTTTGCTCCAGATCGTTTGCTTGCTACACCTTGATTTGCACCTTTACCACCACCTGCAGTAAAATGTTCTATTGCATGAATCGTTTCTCCCGGTTTAGCCATTTCTTTAACTCGTAATGTCGTATCTAGATTAATACTTCCAATAATCGTTACATGATTCATCACACGTTCCTCCAATTCATTTTTAATTAAAACGTTTTAGTAAAACGTTTTAATTTACCTTTCGAAAAAAATATAGCACACTTTGAAATAGTTTTCAAGGGCGTGCTACAGATAATCGTTCAATTAATGTGACTGGCAAAATTAATTCTGTTTCGTCTTTATCCGGATGTTTGATACGATCAATTAATAAATCGGCTGTTTTTTGTCCTAATTCAAAAATTGGCTGTGATACAGTTGTCAGTGGTGGATACACATATTCACTCATCTCTATATTATCGTACCCTACTACACTGTAATCATCTGGAACTTTTTTTCCAACTTCACTAAGACCAGCATACACGCCAAACGCTATTTCATCATTTGCTGCAAAAATAGCCGTCGCGTTTGTATTTAAAATAGTTCTGACCATCTCTTTCCCACTTTGTTTCGATAATTCAGTCGGCAATACTTCAACTTGTCCATTAAAATTTTCCGTAAAACCAATCAATCGTTTTAATATATTAGGACTCATATCTCTCGGAAATAATGCAACAGCTTGTTTATGTTTTGTATCATTCAATAAAGTTGCAACAAGTTCGCCGCCACGATAATCATCTGTTCTAACAGAATCAAATGTCTGAGTTGTAACTTGTTGATCTAGTTCTATGATAGGAATTTTTTGAAACAGCTCTTGATTGAGTACTTCTGTAATTGAAATACCAGAACTAGCCAAAATCACCCCGTCAACCCCTCGGTGGTTAAGTGCTTCAATTGCTTTTTTTCCTTTAGTAAGATTCATGTCAACATTACACAAAATTGTCATAAATCCAGAACTAAAAAGCACGTCTTCAATCCCCTTAACAAGGGTCGCAAAAAAAGGATTAGTAATATCTGGAACAATAATCCCTATCGTCAAACTTTTTTTCATGACCATTCGACGAGCAAAATAATCAGGTGCATAGCCTAATTCTTCTTGTGCTTGCAATACTTTTTTTACCGTATCTGGATGAAATTGATGTTTTTTACCATTTAAAATCTGGGAAACAGTGGTGATAGATACCCCCGAATGTTTCGCAACATCTTTAATCGTTACTTTTTTATTTGTCATATCATTCTTCCTTCGTTCTTCATAGTAAAACAATTCTATTGCTTTTATAACCTCTTACATGATACCCTGTATAGTATTAAGACTTAAGGAGACTATTTATGGGATGCCAATGTAAAAAGAGTTTACCATCTAAAATTCTTATTGGCCTGTCTTTAATCATCATGACACTTTTTAACGATACATCTTATAGTTCGATTGCGTTTAAAATCGGTGGTGCTATACAAGTTGTTGGCATCGTTTGGTTTCTTACTATTTATTTTTTAATAGACAAAAAAGCTGTCAAACCAAGGACAAGTCATAAGCGTTTATCAATCATGTGATAACGCTTTTTTATTTTACATATCTCATAATAGCATAAGTGACACTATCTTTTAAAATAATCTTCAAATGTAATGGCATACTTCATTGTTTCAACAAGTGGTTTATCTTTAAAATTGAAATAATAATCTGTACCTATTTTCTTCATTCCAATTTTTTGCATCACTTTACCTGAATTGAGATTATCTTTAAGATGAGTCGCATAAACTACTTTTAAATCGAGTTCTTCAAAAGATAGTTGAAGTAATCTCTCAGCTACTTCTGGTACAATTCCTTGACCCCAGTATTTCTTAGACAGTGCATAACCAATCGTTGCACAGTCTTTATCAATGGACATAAAATCAATCGTACCGATTAGTTTGTTTGTCTCTTTTAATTCAATACCCCACTTGGTAAGTTGTTCTGGTATAAAAATTTGCTCAATAACAGTGTATGTTTCTTCTTTTGACTGATGTGCGATGAATTTTGTATAACGACTTACTTCTTTCATCGAACAATAGTCATACATATCATCGACATCATCTAACGTAATCTTTCGTAATAAGCAACGTGACGTTTCCATCACACTATGTTCTTTTAATACCATCTCTTGTGATATTTCCATTTGTATCACCTCATTTATTTTTTAGCAAGATTAGTCAAAAAATTTAGTTTCGCCTATGATACACTTTATGTGTCAAAGGAGGTCTGTTAAATGAATTATTCTAACTATGTTTCTAAAGCAATTACTTATATACAACAACATATTGACGAAGAAATAAGTCTAGATAAAATATCAGAGTACGTTGGTTATTCAAACTATCATTTTCATAGATTATTTAAGAAAGAAACTGGCTATTCACTTTACGACTATATTAAACAACAAAGATTAATAAAAGCCTCTCTTCTCTTAAAGCACTCTGAACTAAGTATATTAGATATTTCTACTCTTTCCTTTTTTAACTCTCAAGAAGCTTTCACTCGAGCATTTAAAAATAAATTTCAAATACCACCGAAAAAGTTCCGAATGTTACATAAAAATATCATGAATAAAGGAGACCACCTAATGACTAATCAAAAATCTACTATTCCCGGATGGTTTAAATCAGGATCGGCAAGTAATAAATACGGTATGGCTATTGATACTAATATTACACATATATCTAACCAATCAGCAAAACTATTTTCCATTTGTGATGACTTTAATGACGAAGAATTTGGGACAATCATGCAACAATTCAAAGCGGAAAAGTTTAAAGGAAAACGTGTGAAATTCTCAGCTTTTTTAAAAACCGAATTATCCAATGGGTCCAGTGGTTTATGGGTTCGGATTGATTCAAAATATTATGACATGCTTGCATTTGATAATATGAAAGATAGATTAATTACTGAAAGTACAGATTGGAATTTTTATTCATGTATTTTAGACGTTCCATTACAAGCAGATGTGATCAACATCGGTATTCTATTACTTGGTCAAGGAACCGTATGGATCAATTCATGTCAATTTCAAGAAGTACCAAATACAGAAAAAGTGACAGAGCTTTCTCCTAGTCACTTTGTTCCAGATACACCAGAACACTTAGATTTTTCCTAAGTGTTCTTCTTTGTTTTTATCAGATATTTTGATAAATCGAGTATGTTATTTTTTTGATTTTTTGATATTGTCACATCTTTTCTAATACCGTAAGTTACTGCTTCATACTCACGAGTTAACTCACTAAATGTCACACTAATTTTAGGCATCTCTCCAGAAACTTTCTCAGCAAAAGAATTCAGGGTTTCGCTATTTTCACGTGGTAATGTTCCTTCTATCTGTTTTGGTAGCAAGCATCACGTCTGTTTTGACAGTTTCCTTCTTGCTCGTTCACCAATAATTATCAAGCTTAACACTGATTGTTTCAACGTGAGCCTGTGTGAGACAATATATAGAAAGAGATACTGCAAATCATCTGATAATACAAAATTTTGCCCATTGATTAAGGTAAAAGCTTTCACACTTTTGATGAAATCTTGAACTAACACCTAACTCTATAGCTGGATATTGTCTCGTTGCTTCAACTAATCCCAACACATATGATGCAATGGAATCAGTAATGACAACATTAGAAGCCATTTCTTTTAAAATGGCAATGTCATTCAAATCAATCACATATTCTACGTCAATTAGCGACCTACCTGACCCCATAATAAGTGATAGTTCATCATTAACACTTGGATACCCTATCTGTAATTTAATCATAAATCGGTCTAACTGAGCTTAGTGTTTTAACTAACATTGTTTTACCAGTACCTGGTACCTCTTCAAATAAGACATGACAATCTGATAATAAACAAATTCCTATTAGTTTAACAACATCATCTTTTTCTAAAACAACTTTTTTACTTCATTTATCACTAAATTTATTTTTTCAACAGATTCTTGTATCAGATCCTCCACTTTTGATTCGTTGCTATTAATATAGTACATTTTATAGAAGAATAAGTCATTTTTACAAAGACTATATAGAGTTTTTATTGAAATAAAAAAGAGGTGATGCTTAGCTCACCTCTTGGGTCTTTAAATATATGAAATTAATTTTTCAACATTTTCTTCTGACGTCCCCCAACTTGTAACAAATCTTATAACCATATGGAGGTCATCATATTTTTCCCATGTTGCAAACGAAATATTCTCTTTTAACTCTTTAACTTGTTCGTTTGTCATAATGACAAATTGTTGATTCGTTGGTGAATCAAAGTATAACTCATAGCCTTTATCTAAGAAAGCTCGTTTAATTTTTTGTGACATGTCGACTGCATGCTTACTAATGTCAAAATAAAGGTTATCTGTAAATAACGTTAAAAACTGAACCCCTAGTAACCTTCCTTTAGCGAGTAAAGCGCCATGTTGTTTGACGATTGAAACAAATTGTCTAGGCTCATTGTTTTTAGTAAATACAACAGCTTCCCCACATAGAGCACCAATTTTTGTTCCGCCAATATAAAACACATCAGAAAAATGTGCAATATCTTTAATTGTCACATCTGCCTCATCACTAACCAAGCCATAACCAAGTCTAGCGCCATCAATAAATAATGGCAAATTATTTTCATGACAAACTCTCGATAATTCTTCTAACTCATCATATGAATAAAGTGTCCCGTACTCAGTCGGAAATGAAATATAAACCATACCAGGCGTCACCATGTGTTCTTTGGTTTCATCTTGGTTAAATAAATCCAAATAATCTTTAACTGATTGAACTGAAATTTTTCCGCTTTCAGATGGTAAGGTTAATACCTTATGACCACTATACTCGATGGCTCCAGCCTCACGAACATTGATATGTCCAGTTTCTGGTGCCAGCACTCCTTCAAACTTATCTAAAACAGAATCAATCACAACTTGATTTGTTTGAGTTCCACCAACTAAAAAACGAATGGAAGCATCTGGACACTCAATTAATTCTTTTATTTTTTCGATTGCTTCTTTGGAATAGGAATCAGAGCCGTAACCAAATTCCTGCTCCATATTTGTTTCGATAAGCCTATTTAAAACTTTTTCATGAGCACCTTCAAGGTAGTCGTTTGCAAATGATATCATCCAAATACCTCCATTTCTTATTTTTCAAACAATTTAATCAGTTTTATTCTTCATCGTACGTTTATATTTCTTTTTAAACAAAAAAACATGACTTTAATTAATCTTTTAGTTTTAAAAAGGAAACATTCACAAAAAAACTCATTAAATATTACTTGTATCTTAATTTATTTATTGCATTAAGTCAAATGATTTTCATAAATAATTCTGAAAAATATGAACGAATTCTGAGAAAATAATATAAAATATCTATCATTTATATAAAATATGTATAATAAAAGAATATTTAATAAGTTTTATAGTTTACTTAATTAAAAATATATGGTAAATAAATTTTAGTTCATTATATGTTTATTATAACGTTATATAATATAGTGATATTATTAAAGTAGATACACGCATGATCAATTCAAGAAAATCTTCAAAGAAAATGGCCTACCTTGCGACAGCCATTGCAACAAATATATTACTAGGTTCTATTAACACGTTCTCTGGTGTACCTTTTTTATTTTTAGATTCAATTGGTACAATTTTTATTTCATCACATTTTAAATTAAAATATGGTTTACTGACAGCTATTGGGACACACTTTTTACTATCTGTCATTCATGGCCCACTTGCACTTCCCTTTATGCTAGTCGGTCTATCAATTGCCGTTGTCTCCCATTTTTTTAAATCATTTATGCATTCATACAAAAAAGCCATTTTGGCAGGTATCATAATTGCCCTGATTGGCACATTTTTTAGTGCACCAGTTCGAATTGTGCTTTATAGTGGATTCAAAGGAATTCAAAAATCGGCAAGTGACTTAGTTTTTATTTTATTAAATCACTCTGTCTATACTTATATGAATTCAGTATATTTCAGTACATTTGTTGATATGATTGGTAATAAAATTATTTCTTGTCTTCTTATTGCTTATTTAACCAATCTAGCTCCTTTTAAAAAATTTCTGAGAAAATTAAAATGCTAAGGAAGTATAATTATGTCTAGTCAAGAAAGAATACTCACGATTTTTATTCGACTGCTTCAAGGGGACACTCTATCTAAAGCAGACTTGATGAAAGAATTTCAAAAAAACGGTAGCACTATCCAACGAGAAATAGCCATTATCGATGAGTTACTTCATAAATTAAATTCAAAACTCCCAATTTCAAAATTTTCACCCTTTAAAGAATTAGGAAAAATTAATCGAAGTAAAAGAGGCTACTATCAACTAACTGAATTTAAAGAACGGTCGTACATGAATGATTATGAGTTGTTTATGATTTTCAAAATATTATTTGCTAGTAGAGGGTTCCACAAACATGACTTAGAAAAGATTTATCATAAATTATTTACAAGTGTGGATGACAAATCAATTATGGATAAATTACTGGCTAATGAGCGTTTCTACTACGATGGTGTACCAAAAACAGATATCTATCCTTCTTTAAAACTATTAGTTCAAGCCATGCTAAATCAACAAATGGTCGAATTCACCTATACAAAAAATGGTGAAACAAAAGTTTTTAAACGGCTACCTATTGATATTTATTTCTCTGATTTATACTTTTTTATGATTTCAGCAAAGCACACTGTCAAAGATGATACAGACTTTAATGAATTAAATAAGTTTCGAATTAACAACATGAAAAAAATTAAAGTACTTAATGAACGGCAATCGCTTGATTATACAAATCGTTTTCAAGGTGGTGTTTTGAGAAATCAAACGGCTCTACCTTTTTTTGGTGAGCCGATTACATTGATTATTGATTTTTATTATGACCCTGTTTATGTATTGGATCGTTTCCCAAATTCCATTATAAAACAGATTAATAAAGATGGCAGTCATCGTATAGAAATCCCTGCAAACAACGGATACGGTGTCAAAATGTGGTTACTAGAACAAGGTTCTCATGTCAAAGTCATCTCACCAAAGTACATGCAACAATACCTTGTAGATAACATGAAAAAGACACTACTATGATATTAGTATAAATGAATAAAGACGAACCTATTTTATCAATAGATTCGTCTTTTTTATCGGCTTAATTTATTCCACACAGTTAGCGTGTCTTTCATTCCTTTTACGTTGTGAACTCTTACTATCTCCACTCCTTTTTCCAATGAGAAAAGAGAAGCTGCTACTGTTCCAAAATCTCGTTCTTTTGGTTTATCTTCATTAATTAAATGAGCGATTGTTCGTTTTCTGGATACCCCGTAAAGTAAAGGATAATCCTCATAACGACATTTTTCTGGGTAAGATAAAATAAGTTCATTATCTTTCATTGATTTATGAAATCCAATCCCTGGATCAAAACAAATGTTTTCTTTTGGAATATTATACGATTGGCATTGTTCAATTTTTTCTTGATAAAACTGGGCTAAGTCATCAAAAATGGATACCCCTTCTTGGCGAGTGCGTGAATGCATGATAATGACTGGCACATTATAGAATGCCACCACTTCTGCCATACCATCCATATCCATTCCTTTAATATCATTGACAATATTTGCTCCAGCTTCGATTGCTGCTTTTGCCACTTCAGGAAAATAAGTGTCTATTGAAATAGGAATATCATTAAAATCTCGTATCGCTTCAATCACTGGTATTACTCGCGTCATCTCTTGATTGGCAGCAATTTCGACATATCCTGGTCTTGTTGATTGACCCCCGATATCAATAATATCCACGCCATCAGCAATCATCTCTTTAGCATGAGTAATGGCTAAATTGACATCACTAAAATCACCACCATCTGAAAAAGAATCTGGTGTCACATTTAATATGCCCATAATTGGTTTATCTTTAAACATGTTAACGCCTCCGTATTAATTCATTAAACGCCTGATTTCTTGGACTAAGTTCATCACGTTTCTTATAGCTGAGTAACGAAAGAGTCTGAGTGTATCCGGTTGGAATTAAAATCGAATCAAACCCATATCCGCCACCTTCACAAATGGTCTTTGATACCCGTCCTGTTAATACTTTTTCGACAATGACTGGTTTATCTTCAAGGTTATATAAAACTAAACTAGCGTGCAATTTAAATCGTCTGTCACTCTCGTGTTCTAATAAATTCAATAATTGCTCGTTCATTTGCCTGTCTGTTAATCCCTTTTCAAAAAAACGTGATGTATGAATCCCCAACTTATCAGGAAAAGCACATAGTTCTAATCCCCCATCATCTCCTATGACAGGTTTTTGAATGATAGTAGCAATTTCCTTAGCCTTAATCAACGCATTTTCTACATAGGTTTTACCATTTTCCACGACATCAATTGGTTCACTATATGTCGTATAAGATTTTATTGTTTCACTTGGAAATGCCAGTTGTAATTCGCGTATTTTATTTTTATTATTACTAGCTAAAATTAACTGCATGACTAGTCTAACGCTCGTAAAAAGTCGTTTTTAACATCCTTATCTTCTTTAAAAACACCTTGATAATGGAATGTTTTCGTCACACTACCGCGAGCTTTTACACCACGCATTGCCATACACATATGTTCTGCTTCAATCGATACGGCAACGCCTTTTGTTTTAACTTTTTCATTGATTAAGTTGGCAATTTGAATCGTTAAATCTTCTTGAACGTTTGGTCGTTTCGCACAAAATTCAACCATTCGAGCCACTTTACTTAGACCCAATACTTTATTATCACTTGGAATATAGGCAACGTGTGCTTTTCCAAAGAATGGCAATAAGTGATGCTCACACATTGAATAAAACTCAATATCTTTAACCAAGACTATGTCGTCTTCATTTAAACTTGGAAAGACTTTGTAGTTTGTAAATTCTTTTTCTTGAACAGAAGAAAACACCTCTGCATACATTTTCGCAACACGTTTTGGTGTTTCTTTTAACCCATCGCGATCAACATCTTCTCCAATCGCTGTCAAAATTGTCTTTACTGCTTCTTCAATCTGCAATTGCTTTTCTTGTTCCATCCTAATCCCAACTTTCATTTGTCTGTCTGACCTCATCAGCATTTCCTGATAACTCAATCCATTCATCAAGTGATTTTCCTTTAAGCATTTCTTTAGTGTAAACATCTTTTAAAGGAATCAACACAAAAGAGCGTTTCGTGATTTCTTTATGTGGAATGATTAAATCAGGTGTATCAATTTCTAACTCGCCCATTAACACAATGTCAATATCTATCGTTCTTGGTCCCCATCTCACCAATCGTTCTCTATCTAAACTCGCTTCGATGTCATTCACCGTTTTTAATAACTCGTGTGGAGACAATGTTGTCTCAATTTTTATCACTGCATTTAAATAATCATCCTGTGGCACATCACCATACGGATCTGTTTCATATATGTCTGACTTACTTAAAACTCTAATCTCACTATGTTGATTTAACTGTTCCACTGCTTGTTTTAGATAATGACGTGAATCCCCCATATTACTTCCAAGTGCCAAATAGGTTTCCATATTAATAATCTCTTTCCATTTCAATTTCAACATTATCAAAAAAACCGGCGATTGGGACATGATACTTTCTCGTTCTAACTAATGCATGTTCAAGCATATCACCATATTTTTCACCTAATATATCTAGCACATAATAAGTAACGGCTTCTATCAAATCAAATGATTTAGATTCCAAAGCTGTTTTGACATCTGTATACACATCAGCATAGCTAATAGTTTGATGTAAATCATCTGTTTTACCTGCTTCTTCTAGCGGTAATGTCAACTCTATATCTAATTCTAGTTTTTGTCCTAGTACTTTTTCTTCTCCCATTACACCGTTATAAGTATAAACTAGCATGTTATTAATTCTAACTTTTCCCATAATGATCTCCTTACAAATATAGTATTGGCAATCCTTAGTGCTATTATACATAAAACTGTCAAAAAAGAGTCATTTTTGGTAAAAAACCATAAAAAAAACCTTATCTAAAAGAATCATTCCTTCTAGATAAGGTAAAACGATTATTTCGATAAATCTAATTGCAACATGTAATCATCAATTATCGCAGACAAATCAGAAATAGATTGTTCACTATATGAACTGTCATATCCGCTTGTCATGATAGTGATAAAGTACGGTTGTTTTTTATCTTTCACTAAGGCAATGTCATTACTGACTGTATACATTGGCATCCAACCGGTTTTATGAGCCACATCAACTCCAGGTAAACCAACATCCACACCATCATCAAATGTGCTATTTTGTATCCACTCATAAAGTAGCTTCATATTTTTGTTAGAATCTTTTTCTTCGTACACATATTCCATGGCTTTAGTTAAAATTCGTGGCGTTGAAAACACACGGTTATTTGGTGATTGAGGATCTAGTTCTGCTAAAAATTGAACAAAATTTGGTTCTCCTATGTAATTCAAAAGCATTAAATAAGCCACGTTATCACTATATCTGACAACTAATTCAGCCAACTGCTTAATCGTATACTGTGTGCCGATTGGTTCAAATTGAATAATCCCAGTGCCATCAATTTTAAAATTCGCTGTATATGTTAACTTTGTATTTAAATCCACTTTGCCTTCATCAGCTAACGTCATCAAGTAGGCAATAAATGGTAACTTAATACTACTAGCTGTTCGTCTAACTTTATCCCCATCATAACTATAAGAATAATCATGATTGACTGTTTCAAGATACACACTAACATCGCCACCATTTTCAGCTAAAAAAGTGTCAATGGCTTGGTTAAGATGTTTGGTTAAAGCTTTTGGTTTTAACTTTTTGACTCTTTTCTTTTCTCGCTTGTCAATATACTCACTACGATGCGATAAATATTTTGCTTCAATAAAACCTTTAGGTGGGTCACTTACTATTTCGACCCAATCGGCGTCACCTTTAACTGGTTTGACATTTACGACTGTCCCTTTCGGCAATTTATCTTCACTAACTTGTTGTGTTGCTAAATCTTTCAAAGGATAAATATGGTCTGATACAACCTGTTCCTCATCAAATATGCTTTTCTTTTCTTTGTTACTTGTTTCTTTTGGTTCGTTTGTTTTAATTGAAATTGTCTTTTCAGCACTTGATTTGCTTACTGCTACTGTTTTTTTAGATGCATTGACACCTTTAACTAACTTTACTGAAAACCCCGTGACAAGTCCTAAAACTGCTAATAATCCCACTAAAATAACTATCTTTTTTTTCACTTACTACTCTCCTTGCTATCATGTTGTTTACATACCCCAAATTATGATAGCACATTCATTTTCTATTTAGCTACAAATATCAAAAAATGATAGACTATTTATGAAAAAAATCTCATTAAATACTTTTTTATAGGGATTTAAATATAAAAAAACCAACTACTTGTCTAAACAAATAGCTGGTTCATTCTTTTATTTTTTTATGACTAAATCAATTGCTTCTTTGATTTTTTCATCACGGTCTTCTTGAGTGATTGATTCTTCTTCAATACAATCAATCAAGTTTTCAGCCACGACGACGCCAATTGCTCTATCGATACTTGAGCGGATAGCAGATAATTGGACCACAATATCACGACAACTTTTGTCCTCATCTAACATTTTAAGAACTCCCCTAATTTGTCCCTCCGAACGCTTCAAACGATTACTAACTTTTCTTTTTGTGTCTTCCATTGTGACCACTCCTTATTGTTTATGAAATTCCGTTAATCGCCTTATAAAGTAGATATGATCCGTCCAAGTTTTTCACATCGTAGCCCATTTGCGTTAACATACGTTGTGCCACATAGCTTCTTTGTCCACTTTGACAACTTAAAATGATTTCTTTGTCTTTTGGTAATTCATTTGCACGTTGACGAATCTCATTTAGTGGTAGATTAATAAACCCTTCAATCGTCCCTTGTTCAAATTCTTCTGGTGCACGTACGTCAACTAATACTGCTCCATTTTCTCTGGCCTGTTCTAATTCAGATAATTGGATATTTTCGGCTAATCCTTCGATAATGTTTAACGCAGCATAACCAACCATATTCACAATATCTTTTGCTGAGCCAAATGGTGGTGCGTAAGTTAATTCTAATTCCGGTAAATCTTCAACAGTCAACCCACCTTTAATTGCAGTAGCTAACACATCAATACGCTTATCAGCACCGTCTTTACCTACAGCCTGTGCACCATAGATTTTACCTGTTGTTGGATTAAATATCAACTTTAAGAAAATCATGCTAGCACCAGGATAGTACCCTGCATGATTTTTTCCATCTACATGAACCACATGATAGTCATAGCCTAAATCTTTTACTTGTTTTTCTGTTAAACCTGTTGAAGCAATCGTTTGTTCAAACACTCGAACTATCGCTGTTCCGATACTTCCTTTATTTTTACGTGGCATACCAGCAATCACGTCAGCTACTTGACGGCCTTGACGATTGGCTGGTGAAGCAAGGGCAATCATCGCATCTTCATTGTTAATTTGATTTTTTACAATAATTGCGTCACCTACTGCATAGATATCTTTAACACTTGTTTCATAAGAATCATCAACTAAGATACCCCCACGCATACCCAAATCAATGCCAGCAGATTCAGCTAGTCCATTTTCAGGTCGAACCCCAACAGACATTAAAACTAAATCAGTTTCTATTTTTTCACCTGTGTTTAAGACAAGTGTTTGACCGTTATTTTCCATTGCCACAACACCTTGGCTAGTCAATACGTGCACACCTTTAGCACGTAACTCGTTTGTGATAAAAGATGCCATTTCAGCATCAACTGTTGGTAAAACATGTGGTGCCATCTCAATAATTGTCACTTCTAACCCACGATGAACTAAATTTTCTGCCATCTCTAAGCCAATAAATCCTGCCCCAATAACCACAGCTTTTTTAGGTTTGTGATTGTCTAAATAGTTCATCACGTTGTCAACATCAGGGACATTTCTTAATGTGAATAAGTTTGTTGCGTCATTAATGCCATCTAAAGGCGGAATAAAAGGTTTTGCTCCTGGTGATAGAACTAATTTATCATAGCTCATTACTTCTGTTTTACCGTTATGTGATAATGTCACTTCTTTTTTATCCGCGTCAACAGAAATCACTTCTGTTTCAACTTTTACATCCAAATTAAATCTAGCTTTTAATTTTTCAGGTGTTTGAACCAATAAGTCATCACGATTGCTGATTTCGCCTGATACATAATAAGGTAACCCACAGTTCGCAAATGATACATATGGCCCTTTTTCAATAATCACGATGTCCATCTCTTCATCTAAACGTCTTAATCTTGTTGCCGCAGACATCCCACCTGCAACGCCACCTACGATAATTGTTCTCATAATTATTTATACCCCACTTTCAATGTTCCATTCCACATCATCATGCCACCTTCAATATTATAGGCATCGTATTTTTTATCTACTAAGTATTGTGTCGCACGTTTACTTCTTGGTCCTGAAGCGCACACAACATAAACTTCTTTTCCTTTTGGTTTATAGGATTGTATTTTATCTAGAGGAACATTTTTTGCTTTTGGAATATGCCCTTGCGCAAATTCTTCCGGACTTCTCACATCTATTAATTCAATCGGTTTTTTCATTTTTTCCTGTAATTCTTGTGCTGTAATGCTTGGTACTTTTTTAAATAAAAACATATATACCTCCTAGAGTTTTGTGTCTTACAAACTCAATATACCCCCTACCCTATAAAAAAGAAAGTGTTTTGCTCATTTTTTTAATGTATTTTTTACCTATTTCGACTCTTAATGGGTTTAAAAATCACTTTTATCTGATAAAATAGAGAAAGATTAGTAAGTTTGAAAAGAGAGGTAGTTATATATGTCGACTTTCGACAAAAAAACAACAGAACAACACTACTACGAAACGCAAGTTAATGAAGAAGAATATTTAAATTGGTACAAAAAACAACATTTTCCTACACAAGATATGCCATCTGTTACCGTGGATAATGTTTTATTTTGTTATAACAAAGAACAAGATGCACTAAAAGTATTACTAATAAAACGTAATACCCATCCTTTTAAAGACTCATGGGCTTTGCCTGGTGGATTTGTCACACCTGGAGAAGCAACTGCTGATAGTTGCATTAGAGAAACAAAAGAAGAAACAAACGTTGAAATAACACGAGAACATGTAGAACAACTCCATACATTTAGCACACCTGGACGTGACCCTCGTGGTTGGGTTATTACTGTCAGTTACTTAGCGTTTATTGGTGAAGAACCGTTAGATGCAGGAGATGAAGCCGCACAAGCATCATGGTTTGATTTAACACGTGAAGGCGAGTTGCTACAACTAACCAATCATTCAGATGCGACGATTTGTTTAAACCTTACAACTGGTGAGTCAATTGGTGAAGATTCTCTAGCCTTTGACCATGCAAAAATTATTATTAAAGCCTTTAACCGTGTGTGCAATAAAATGTATCACGAGCCTCAAGTCTTGCGTGTTTTAGGAAATGATTTTACAATAAGTGAAGCAAGAAGAGTTTATGCCAAATTTTTAGGTGTGAGCTTTAAAGATATCGACCACTCAAACTACAAAAAAGCCATGCTCCCTTATTTTAATGAAATTGGTGAGCGTGCAACGGGTGTTGGCCGACCATCGAAAATTTATGAACTAAAATCTTAAGTCATTACTGGGGGAAAATCTTATGGAAAAAATCGTCTCATCAACTGATGGAAGCCATATTTTTTACAAAGTGTTAGGTCAAGGGACACCCATGTTCTTTATCCATGGAAATAGTGGCTCACATCAAGCTTTTCAAAAACAAGTTGATGTCTTTCAAAAAGATCATTTACTTATTTTGATGGATACAAGAGATCATGGCCACTCAACAAATCAAAGTGAACAACTTGATTTCCAAGCCATTTTTGATGATGTACTAGCCATTTTGGAAAATGAGCAAATTGAACAAACCATTATGGTAGGATTTAGCGATGGTGCAAACATTGCCCTATCATTTGCCAATTATTACCCAGAACGTGTGTCAAAAATGGTATTAATTTCCCCTAATATTCGTTTTGACCAACTAAAAAAGAGCAAGCAACTTCTCTATAAATCACTGCATGTCGTTAGTGAACAGTTACTAAGATTAAAAAAAGGGTCTAGGGTATTACGTTTAGCCATGAAAAACTTACCTCTCACCTCAAATTATCGTGAGAAGTTAAAAATGCCGATTTTATTTATTTTTGGTGATCGAGACATCATTGAACTAAAAAAAGTCACGCCTTTTATTGATTCTCTAAAACAAGCGAAGTTAATTGTATTAAATAAAACCGGCCACTCGATTTTAAGAACTCGTCCCCTAATAGTGAACAAAGAAATTGAATCCTTTATATAGAAAAAGCGATACGCATTGACACGTATCGCTTATTTTTATTGATTTTTATATGCTTCTTCAATTAGTTGAGCAGATTCCTCAATTGAACGATTTTCAACATTGATGACAATCGCACCTAATGATTCGTACAATTCGTGTGCAAAATTTAACTCTTCTTTGATTCTATCAAGTGCCACATAAGATGAGCTACCGTTTAATCCAAGTGAATCTAGACGTGATTGTCTCACACGCATGATATACTCTGGGCTAGCTGTTAAGCCTATCACTGGCACATTGTTCAATTGGAATAATTCTTTTGGAATTGGTACTTCTGGTATCAATGGTAAGTTTGCGACTTTGACCGAACGATTGGCTAAATACATGCTCAGTGGTGTTTTTGATGTACGTGAAATACCCAAAATCACTAAGTCTGCCTTTCTAAACCCTTTTGGATCTTTTCCATCATCATATCTCACAGCAAATTCAATGGCTTCAATTCGTTTGAAATACTCCTGATCCATTAAATAAAGTGAGCCACTCTCATGAGTTGGTTCCATATGTGTTCTGTGTGACACTTTCGTCATTAATTCTGTCATGTAATCAACATATTCAAGTCCTGTACTTTTAGCAAAATCAGCACAGACTTTATTTAATTCACTATCAACTAGTGTTGTCACCACAATCGCTTTTTCATTTAAAGCATCAGCTAATATTTGCATTAACACTTCTTTTGAATCCACAAAGGGAAACTTTTTAATGTCATAGTTTTCAAGTTTTGGAAACTGTGCTAATACGGCATTTATAATGCGCTGAGCTGTTTCTCCAATTGAATCTGATATAACAAATAGTTGTAATTGTTTAAATTTACTCTCTCTAAAGTTGTTCATGTTTTAGTTCTCTCCCTAACTTAATAAAGTGCTGCACCACTTTTGTTTTTGATAATTTACCAACGACTTGATTGGTTTCTCGACTTAATACGGGTAGTGAATCAATTTCATGGGCGCTCAATAAACTACCTGCCTCTAAAATGGTCATATCTGGGTAAGTAACTACCAAATTAGGCATACGAGTCATAATAATCGCAATTGCTAAATCTAAATCTTGATTATTTAACAAGCTTCGTAATAAATCTTTTCGTGATACTAAACCGATTAAGTCCTTTGATTCTTCATCAATGACATAAAGTGACCCACAATCATACATAAATAGGGATGTGGTAGCATCTTTAATTGTTGTATGAGGATAGATAATGACAGGATTTGACATAACCTCATCCACTTGAACATCAAATAAATGCTCCTGTAATAATGGATCAAATGGTAATCCTGAATAGATATAGCCTACTTTTGGTCTGGCATCAAGAATACCAGTCATCGTTAAAACAGCTAAATCACTTCTTAATGTTGGTTTAGTTAATCCTAATTGTTCTGCGATTTTATCTCCACTAATCGGCTCATTCGTTTTGACAATCTCGATAATCTTTTTTTGTCGCTCGCTTAGTTCCACAAAGACACCTCTTTTATTCGTTATTAGACGCACGACGGATGGTACTTTGAGCTGCTGCAATATAAGCAATCGGAATTCTGTATGGTGAACATGACACATAATCTAAGTTAATGTCATCAAAAAATTCGATTGACGTTGGGTCGCCACCTAATTCACCACAAACACCAATTTTTATATTTGGTGTTGTTGAACGACCCTTTTCAACGGCTGTCTTAATTAATTCTCCCACACCATCTTTATCAATTGTTTGGAATGGATCAACTGGTAACACGCCTTTTGAAACGTATTCATTAATATATTTTGCTGCATCATCTCTTGAAAAACCAAACGTCATTTGCGTTAAGTCATTTGTTCCAAAACTAAAGAAATCCGCAGTTGTAGCAAGTTGGTCAGCAATTAAACAGGCTCTAGGAAGTTCAATCATTGTCCCAATGCGGTAAAAGACATTAATATCTTCTTCTTCCATCAAGGCATCTAGATACAATTCAATTTTTTCTTTTAGTTCACTTAACTCTTTTGTTGTTCCTACTAATGGTATCATAATTTCAGGTGTTACGTCTAAACCAGTTTCACGTTTCATCGCAATAGCACTTCGAATAATCGCTTCACTTTGCATAATATAAAGTTCAGGATATGTCATACCTAAACGACACCCACGATGTCCAAGCATTGGGTTCACTTCATGTAATTCTTTCAAACGACGTTCAATTTCATTTTTGCTAACATTCATCTCTTGAGCTAAATGAATGATGTCTTCTTCTTTTGTTGGCATAAATTCATGCAATGGTGGGTCTAGTAAACGAATCACACCTGGTAACTCATTTAACGTCGAAAAGATTTCTTTAAAATCTTCCATTTGATAATCTAAGATAACTTTTAATGCTTTTTCACGTTCAATATAGCTATTTGATAGAATGAATCGTCTCATTTGAATCAAACGTTCTGCACCGAAAAACATATGCTCTGTACGAATTAATCCGATACCATCTGCACCAAAGTACAGTCCTGTTGTGATATCACTTACTGTTTCAGCATTCATTCTTACATCAAGACGAGCATGTTTTTTCGCCCAAGCCATAATCGTATCAAAATAATGAGAGGTTCCTGTTACTTCAACTTCTAATTCACCTAGGTAAATAATACCATTAGATCCATCAACTGAAATCACATCACCTTCATTTAATTGACCACCTAGATACACCACGCGTTTTAAAAAGTCATCAATTTCTAACTCACTACATCCAGCGACACAACATGTTCCCATACCACGAGCGACAACTGCCGCGTGAGATGTCATACCGCCACGACTTGTTACAATCGCCTCACTCGCTACCATTCCCTCGATATCCTCAGGAGACGTTTCTTGTCGCATTAGAATAACTTTTTCACCTTGTGCTGCCCATTCTTTAGCTCTTGCTGCATCAAAACAAACTTTCCCAACAGCCGAGCCAGGACTTGCTGGTAACCCAACGTCAGATACTTTTACTGCTTCTTCTAAGGCTACTTTTGAAAACTCTGGATGAAGTAAATGACTAATCATATCAGGATTTAATGTCAGTAAAGCATCTTCTTCTTGAATTAATCCTTCTTCGACCAAATCAACGGCAATTTTCACACTTGCTTGTGCTGTTCGTTTTCCATTTCGTGTTTGTAAAATATACAATTTCCCTTTTTCCACAGTAAACTCGATATCTTGCATGTCACGATAATGTTGTTCTAACAAATGTGCTAGACGAGCAAATTCCTCATAAACTTCAGGTAGATCATTTTTTAATTTTTCGATTGGCTCTGGCGTACGAATACCTGCTACAACATCTTCACCTTGAGCATTGATTAAGTACTCACCAAATAATTTATTTTCACCTGTCGCTGGATTTCTTGTAAAAGCTACACCTGTCCCACTGGTATCTCCACTATTTCCAAAGACCATTAATTGAATGTTAACAGCTGTTCCAATATCATCTGGAATATGGTTTAACTCGCGGTAAATATGAGCTCTCTCATTGTTCCAAGAATGAAATACTGCTTCAATCGCTAAATGTAGTTGTTCTTTCGCAGATTGTGGAAACGGTTTCTTTTTAATTTCCAAAATAATACGTTTAAATTCAGTTACAATTTGTTTTAAATTTTCACCTGTCAACTCACTATCTAGTTTAACGCCGTGTTTTTGTTTGTAAAATGTTAAATAGTTTTCAAAATACTGCATATCAATCCCAAAGACAACGTTTCCAAACATTTGTAACAAACGTCGGTAACAATCGTAGGCAAATGCTTCGTCCTCTGTTAATGAAGCAAGTTGTTCTACTGTTTCATCATTTAATCCCAGGTTTAAAATCGTATCCATCATACCCGGCATTGAGAATTTTGCTCCACTACGAACAGAAACAAGCAATAAATCATTATCACCTTCAAATGATTTATTGGTTTTCTTTTCTAATAAACTCAAATGTTCATCTATTTCTTTTTTTAATTCATCTGATAATTCTTTTGTTGTATTTAAAAACGACATACATGCTTCGGTCGTAATAGTAAAGCCTGGTGGAACTGGCAAGCCTAAGCGTGTCATCTCTGCCAAGTTTGCTCCTTTACCACCTAATAAGTTTTTCATATCTGCATTACCTTCATCAAATTGATATACTTGTTTTAACACACTAATTCCTCCAATTAACTTTAATTAGTACCTGTTAATGATTATATAATACGTCATATATAAAATCAATAGGCAATTAATAGGTTTTATTAGAATGTTCATTCACAAATTAATGCAAAACTACTTTAAAAAATTTCTGAAATAAGTTACGATATATTTTCAAGGAGGAGTCAATATGGTACAAACTTTACAAAAAAAGATGGGGACACGCTTTAGTGATACCTTATTTATTGTCATTGGAACACTTTTTGTCGCATTTGGTTTCAATGCTTTTTTATTGCCCAATCGAATCGTTTCTGGAGGAATCAATGGATTAACCATTATTTTATACGAGACACTTCATTTAACACCCAGTATTGTGTTATTTTCAGTTAACTTTGTGTTGCTGACACTATCTTTCTTTTTATTAGGGAAAGAAGTTTTTTTCAAAAGTATTTTAGGTAGTTTTCTTGTGCCATTATTTGTGTCATTACTACACGGTGTGGCTCTAAGTTCTATTGAGCCTATTTTAGCTGCTATTTTTGGTGGGATTACAGTTGGTCTTGGGGTAGGTTTAGTCTTTTTAGGAAAAGGCTCAACTGGAGGAACAGCCTTAATTGCATTGATTGTCCAAAAATACATTCCAATTAAATTAGGAATTATTTTAGGAATTTGTGATGGATTAGTTATTCTAAGTGCCCTTTTTGTGTTTGATGTGCAGGCGGTTTTGTTTGCTCTTATTGCATTGTATTTAACTAGTCGTATGGTTGATACCGTTCAAGTTGGTCCTGAATCATCTAAAAATGTCATGATTATTTCTAATAACTATAAAAAAATTCGAGAACAGATTATTTCTGATTTAGACTTAGGGGCTACTCTTATTTCTATTGAAGGTGGCTTAAATCTTGAAGAGAAGAAAATGATTATGGTCGTTATTCAGGAAAATCAATTTATCGCACTAAAACAAGCAATACTAGATATCGACGAAGAAGCATTTGTCGTGGTTACAAGTGCTCATGAGGTTGTTGGTAAAGGATTTACTGCTTATAGATAACAAAAAAGCAAGCGTTAGATTAACTCTAACACTTGCTTTTTAATTATTGTCATCTAGAATGTTTAAACGAATTCTCTTAGAATGATCCGTACGAACACTGTAAACAATTGTACGAATTGCTTTCGCCACACGACCTTGTTTTCCAATGATACGACCGATATCTTCTGAAGCTACTTTTAAATTGTACTCCATAAATTCCTCAGATTCTTCTACATCTAGGCGAACTAAATCGGGTTGACTAACTAACGGACGGACAATGGTTAATACCAAATCTTTTACATCAGTCATTCATAAGCCCACCTTATTTTTTAGTATATTTAGCTTCGTGATGTTTTTTCATGATTCCTTCACGAGATAAAATGTTACGTACTGTATCAGAAGGTTGAGCTCCTTTTGATAACCAGTCTAAGATTAAGTCTTCTTCAACTTTTACTTGAGCTGGCTCTGTTAATGGGTTGTAAGTTCCCACTACTTCGATGTAACGTCCATCACGAGGTGAACGAGAATCTGCTACTACCATACGATAAAAAGGTTTCTTTTTAGAACCCATACGTTTTAAACGAATTTTAACTGCCATTATTAAGGCACCTCCAAAAATTTTTGATTTGTTTTAATCACAAAGATTAGTTTATCAGTTTTAAAGGGTCTTGTAAAGTGTTTTTTCTTTACAGGTTAATCTTTTTTATTTAACCCAAATTTTATATCGTAGGCTTCCTTTAAAGAGAGCCTTGAAACCGTCACACTACTCATTTTTTCTAAAGGTAGATTAAGGAATAATTCTTTCTCATCACCATTATCTAATGGTAGTAAAAATAATCCTTCCGCTAATAATTGACCTCTTTCTATGATGTCTTCTGATAAAAAACGACAATCAGCTTCATTTATTTTTAGATACCTTGTTTGGTCTTTGGTTCCAATTTTCCGGTCGAAAAATAATTCTAATTGACCATTTGATAGAAAGAAAATACGATCTGCATACTGCTCCAAGTTATCCAACAGATGAGACGCTATAATGATTAATTTTCCTTCGTCTCTTTTTTTCGCCATAATGGTTGAAATAAGTGTCACGTTTGTTGGATCTAGTCCATTCATTACTTCATCCATTAGCATAATTTTCGTATCAGCTGCTATTTGCATAGCAAAACATAGTCTTTGTCTCATACCTAATGAATAGTTACCGACTAAATCATTAATATAATGTGCCATATTTAGCTCATTAATTAACTCTTTAACTGGAATTTTAGATTTCCAAATCTTTTTATACATCATTAAATGCTCTAAACCAGTTTTATGATTATACAAATCTTGCTGGTCTGGCATCATACTTATTTTTTTATACAATTTGATTTGCTTTCTAGCTGATTTGTAAGTTCCTTTTTTATCAATGATTAGTTGACCTTTTTGTGGTGTTTCATAATTCATTAACACATTTAACAAGGTACTTTTCCCTGTTCCATTAGGTGCTACTAATCCCACAATTTCGCCCGCATGAAAGTCTTCAGTAATATCCTTTAAAACTAGTTTATTTTTGTATGAAAAACTAATATTCTCTAATTTAATCATAGACTTCTCCTTATAGTTGACGTTTTTTTACGGTACTTAATTTAAATAATAGAATCAACAACAATACTGTCACTCCAACGACAAGGTATCCTTGATTTGTCGTAAGGTACGGGGTGGACCAAAAGAAACCTTGGTATCCTGACACTATATCACCACTATATAAATAACTTGTTGGTGAATAGTAAAGTGCGTAGATGTCTCCTAATCCATGTCGTTGATAAAATAGGCTAGAAAATGTTATTAACACAATCACGACCAGATTGATAAAATCTTGTTTTAGCCGAAAAGAAATTAAAAACGTGAACAATACAATGGCTAAACAACTTAATCCCATCAAACCTAAACTCTTCGCTAAAAACAAACCAATTGTCTCGCTAGAAAAAGTTGAATTCAAATTAGACACGGCATCAATTGGAAAGATACTGTAACTTGATGGTAAACTTAATAAACCAAATCCTCGGCGTAATCCTATCCAAATAAACCCGATACTAAGAGGAATTATCATTAAAAAGAGTCCGATAAACGTTATGATCAATTTAGCGATTAGTCGTTTAAATACACTCAAGGGGTAGCCATTTACTAAACTCTTATGCTGACGATCTTTACTAATCATATCTACCGAAAATAATATAGCTAACAAACAAAAAAGGACTGGTAAAATCCGGTGCATTAGACGAGAAATCACTTGCCAAGCTGTCTCTTCATTTAACTGATTTAACGATAACTTACTCGTTTGTTTAGCGTACTGTGCCATTTTTGGCCCCATACTTCTATTACCATAAAAATTTTCAAACTCCGCGAAATCATTACCATATGTGTAATACAATGGGTTAAGAATACTACCACCTTCATACCATTCAGCAGTTGCTTTCGCATATATTTTGAAGTCTTGTTTTTTTAGAGCCTCATATCTTTTTTCTTCAATTGGCAATACCATACGAAATGATTCAACAGCACTTAAAGTGTCTGGGTGTGTCTCTCCTTCAAGATTCACTGTTTCTAAAAAATTCTTTTTATCTAGGTAGTTTGCTTCTATTTTTTTTAAATTCGTTGTTTCATAAATCTTAAAGTTGGGTTCAACTTTTATCACAAAAAATAAGGAAAGAAACCCTACAATCAAGTATAAGACGATATTTTTTTTATTATGAAAAAAATCTTGCCCTTCTTGTTTCAAATAATTAATCATTGCGTCTTCCTCCCCTACTTAATTTTAGTTGGATAAAAAAGATAACGATTAACACCACAATACTACCAAGTAAATACATCACACCTTGATTAATTGAAACGTATGAAGTGCCTTCAATAATTAAAGATGGGGAAAGAACTGTTGCTAATTTAAGTTGGGTTGGAAATAACCAAATAAAGGCATAGGTCATACACTCAATAATCACCGTGACATAACTATTTTTTGTGATATTATTTAAAACTGAACTGATTAAAAATGATAGCATAAACACTAAATAGCCAAATAAAATATAATAGCAAACTTTCTTAACCACTGTTGTGATAACAAACTTATTTTGGTAAACGACTTCTATCAAGCTTAAATCACCAAATCCACTTCCACTAATACTTTGTAAAATAGCTAAATAACCAATAGTTAAAACAAGCACTCCCCCTAGTATCAAACTCTTTTTAATAAAATTACGTACCAATCGTTGGGTTAAACTTCGAGGTTGTCCTTTCAACAGGCTCTCATGTTCTTTTTCATCTACGATTAATCTTGCATTAACTACTGATATCAATGGAAACCATGCTACACCTAGTATCGTTAATAAAGAGATAATTAACCTACCAAACGTCAATGATTCCAACGGTAAGGTCTTTCCTGATTCTTTTAGCGCCTTGTAATACGTTTCATCTCTTTGTACCTGCTCTTTAGATAACTGAAGGGAGGTAATATCGGAAAAACCATCCAACTGCCTAGCTTGTTCACGAATATCAGTCAATTCAATGGTTGTGTCGATGTAATTTTGTTCATCTTCAAATAATAATGCGTTAAACTGTCTTGCTATCACTGATGTTTGTTGTAATAAATTTTGATACAGCGTTCCCCCTTCATCACTTGGCACATTTCGATAATCTAGAAGGGCAACCGTGATTTGAAGTGTTTCAGCTTGATTTAATTCTTTCAGACGATAGCTATTTTTCTGCTGAGAAATCATAAAAATTCCTGTCATCACTAGAAAAAACAGTATTGCATATACAACACGTTGTTTTTTACTCATTTTACACCTCAACTTCCTCATAATTATTTCATTTATTTTTAATTATATCACAATACTAAACAAAAAAAGCCTCACATAAAATGAGACTTTTTATCATTTTGTTGTGTTATTCAATTTTTGCTGTTTCTTTTTTTCTAATTCTAGCCAAGCTTCAATCACTTCTAAATCTTCTTGACTAAACGATTTTTCTTGCAATAATTCTTCTATGATATCGTCTGTTTTTTGATAAGGTGATTTTTTTGAATGGCTGATAGCACGTGTCAAACTACTTGTAAAAGCAGAAATAATGCCGACACCAAGGACCATCAAAATCCCGCCAATCAATCGTCCCAAACCTGTTTGAATGACAATATCACCATACCCAACTGTTGTAACAGTCTGCATTTCCCACCAAATCAAATCTTCATAATTACTTATATTAGGCTCCATCCATAATAATGGAAGGGGTAAAAAGATGAAAATAATTAAAAAGATATTAAATAGTTTTCCTGTCCCAGTTTCTCGTAACTTGAAAAAAACTGGGAGGAAATATCGTTGACCTAAAGACGTAATCTGGATACTTTGCATAATGATTGGAAAAAACTTAACCAAACGAAATCCATGATGAAACGGAATAATCGCAATAAAATCCAAAAAGTGATGTCTCAGATAGTTTTTTCTATTTTCCGTTTTCCATAGACTATAAAAACTATCTAGCGCAAATATTGCTAAAATAATCATATTAATCATCTCTTTGTATGGCATATTAATCACATTCACAACCAATGAGACGATAATTAAAATAAACATAGTAAACAAATAAACTTTTTTTATTCGCTGTTGTGTCATCTTCTTCTCCGTGTATTCCTATTAAACTTCTACACTCGTCTGCATATTTTTCTTAGCGGTTGCTAACATCAAACGAATACGATTTAATTGATTGACTACTGATACGCCAGGGTCGTAATCAATTGCTGCGATATTAGCTCCAGGATATTGATGGCGTAATTCTTTGATTACCCCTTTACCGACCACATGATTTGGTAAACAGCCGAATGGTTGCATACACACAATATTATTGACACCTGTTTTAAGTAGATCAATCATCTCACCCGTCAAGAACCAACCTTCTCCTGTATGATTTCCAATTGATAAGACTTTACTAGCGTCTTCTGCTAATTGCTTAATAGAATGAATGCCTGTAAAACGTTGTGAATTGTTTAATGCTTTAGACATTGGTTTCTCAATTTTTTCAATCAATTTTATAGCAAATTCGGCATATGTTTTATTTTTCTTCGGCATACCAAGGTTTTCATATTTCCATATTTGATTATACAAGGAATAATTCATAAACCCAATCAAATCTGGGACAACAACTTCTGCCCCTTCTTCTTCAAGTAAGCGCACAATATCGTTATTTGCTGTTGGAGAGTATTTAACAAAAATTTCTCCAACTATTCCTACTTTAGGTTTGTTCGTTTCATGTAGTGGTATCGTATCGAAATCTGTGATAATTTGTTTCATGTTTTTATTAAACAATGTCAAAGAACCATTTCGAACATTTTTTTCTACTTTTTTAAGCCATGCTTGATGTAGGACATCTATTTCACCTTTATTCATTTCATATGGACGTGTGCGATAAACCAGTCGCTCAAACAAATCACCATATAAAACAGCCACTGCAATACGTTTTAGCATAGGTAACGTAAACTTAAATCCTGGGTTGGACTCTACTCCTTTATTGCCAAGTGACATTGAAACAACAGGGACTTGGCCAAATCCAGCTTCTTTTAAGGCTTTTCTAAGAAGTGGAATGTAGTTTGTCGCACGACACCCACCACCTGTTTGAGTCATCATAACGCTGACATTATCTAAATCGTACTCATCACTTTGCAAGGCCTCAACAAGTTGCCCAATAGAGATAATCGCTGGATAACATGCATCATTATTGACAAATTTCAATCCCACGTTAACGGCTTCTTTATCCATCATTGGTAAGCAGACAACATTGTATCCTGATGATTCGAGTGCAATATCAAACAATCCACTTTGATGAATTGGACTTAACATGGGTAATAACAGCGTATGTTTTTTACGCATTTCTTTAGTAAAGACGATTCTTTCTGGCTCTTCAAATTGAATGTTTGGTTGATAATTGTTTTTCTCACGCTCTTTCATTGCTGCTTTCAGTGAACGAATACGGATACGAATCGCACCTAAATTTAATCCCTCATCAATCTTCAAAACAGTAAATATCTTGCCATACTTATCTAGAATTTCTTCCACTTGATCTGTTGTCACGGCGTCAATTCCACAACCAAACGAATTTAGTTGCACCATTTCTAAATGTTTATTCTTTCCAACTACTTTAGCTGCTGCATACAAACGAGAATGATACACCCACTGATTCACCACTCGTAAGTTATCCATCTCTTCCAAGTGAGAAATACTGTCTTCTGTTAAGACATGGAACCCTTCTTGAGTAATAATTTGTGAAATACCATGATTGATTTCTGGATCAATATGATAAGGTCTTCCAGCTAAAACAATTCCTTTTTCACCTTCTAATGTCAACATACGTAGTGTTTCTTCACCTTTCGCTCGGATATCTTCTTTGAACTTTTCTAGCTCATCATAACCGCGCATTAACGCATGTTTAACTTCTTCAGGTGTGACATCAAAGTCTTTAAAACATTCATAAAGCACAATAGCCACAGAATCAGGATCAGCTAGATTAAGAAACGGATTACGATAATCAATTTTTTCTTCTCTTATGTCATCCATATTATTACGTAAAACATCTGGATAGCTCTGTACAATTGGACAATTAAAATGATTATCCGCTGATTTTTCCTCTTGTCTTTCGAAAATGACACCAGGATAGAAGATTAATGGTACACCATCATCAATTAATGACTGAACATGACCATGTGAAATTTTAGCTGGATAACACACTGTGTCACTAGGAATCGTTTCAATTCCTTTTTCATACACCTCTTTGTTTGAACGAGGTGACAATCTCACCCTGAATCCTAATTCAGTGAAAAATGTATGCCACAACGGGTAATTTTCATACATATTTAAAACACGAGGTAATCCTACTTCACCACGAGTCACTTCTTTTTTACGTAATGGTTTGTATTTAAACAAACGTTTGTATTTATAATCAACTAAATTTTCTTTTTTATCTTCTTTTTTGACTTTAATTCTGGCACCACGTTCACAACGATTTCCCGTAATAAATTGACGGCCATCTGAAAATAAGGTCACAGTTAACATACAGTGGTTTTCACATAAACCGCAGTCCATGCGATCTTTTTTGACAGATAAGTCATCCAATTCTTCAAGTGATAAAATAGTTGATTCATCACCTAATTCATAATCTTCTAAAGCAATCAAAGATACACCAAACGCACCCATAAGACCAGCAATAGATGGTCTCACAACTTCTCGTCCAACGAGTTGTTCAAACGCTCGTAGGACAGATTCATTGTAGAAAGTCCCACCTTGGTAGACGATTTTTTTTCCTAATTCTTCTGGTCTTCGTACTTTAATTACTTTGTATAATGCATTTTTCACGACCGAATAAGATAATCCTGCAGAGATTTCCCCTACAGAAGCTCCTTCTTTTTGAACTTGTTTCACTTTCGAATTCATAAATACGGTACACTTTGAACCTAAATCTACTGGATGACTCGCTTTTAGTGCCATGTCTGCAAAATCTTCAACACCATAATTAAGAGATTTTGCAAATGATTCAATAAAAGAACCACAGCCTGAAGAACATGCTTCATTTAGTTGGATAGATGATAATACACCGTCTTTTATTGTCATAGCCTTCATATCTTGTCCACCAATGTCTAAGATAAAATCTACACCAGGATTAAAATAGTTAGCAGACTTATAGTGAGCTACTGTTTCGACCTCACCAATATCAATTTTTAAAGCATGTTGAATTAGTTTTTCACCATAACCAGTTATCGCAGATTTAGCAATAAAGACTTTTTCTGGCAATTGTTTATATACGTCTTTAATAATCCGAATGGTTGTTTCTAAAGGCTCTCCTTCATTATTGCCATAATAGGAATAAAGTAGGTTCCCCTCATCATCAATCAATGTTAATTTTGTTGTAGTCGAACCTGCATCAATTCCTAAAAAGACTGCTCCTTCATGTGTCGCTAAATCTTTCTTCTGAACTGAGGCTTTATTATGTCGTTCTCTAAATTGGTTTAATTCTTCAGGCGTTTGAAATAATGGCTCTAAACGATCAGACGTCGATAATTCTGACATGTCCTCTGTTTCTAACAAGTGAATTAAATCACTTAATACATTAGCCTTAGCCCCTTCAGAATCAAGTGCTGCTCCCATTGCCACAAATAATTGTGGATTATCCGGGAAAATGATATCTTCATCTTTAATAGCCAATGTTTCGATAAATCGTTGACGTAATTCTGACATAAAGTATAAAGGACCACCTAAAAAGGCAATTTTTCCTTTAATTTTTCGTCCAGAAGCTAACCCTGCGATTGTTTGGTTAACAACAGCTTGAAAAATACTTGCTGCAATATCTTCTTTTGCTGCCCCTTCATTAATCAATGGTTGCACATCTGTTTTGGAAAATACCCCACATCTTGAAGCTATTGGATAGATGGTATGATAGTTTTTTGCCAGCTCATTGACACCATTAGCATCAGTTTTTAAAAGAGTAGCCATCTGATCGATAAATGCCCCAGTGCCCCCAGCACAACTTCCGTTCATTCGCTGTTCCATCGCACCATCAAAAAAGGTAATTTTAGCATCTTCTCCACCTAATTCAATTGCCACATCAGTTTCTGGAATCACTTCCTCTACTGTTTTTGTACAAGCAATGACTTCTTGAATAAAATCAATTTTTAATAAATCGGCAAGCCCAATTCCCCCTGAACCTGTAATATTCATTGTGAGTTCTTGGTCACCGATAGCATCTTTTGCTTCTTTTAGTATTTTAATTGCAGCAGTTTTTACATCGGAATAGTGACGCTCATACTTGGAAAATAAAACGTCATTCTCTTCATTTATCACGACTAATTTTACAGTGGTTGATCCCACATCAATTCCTGAACGTAATGTCATCCATTTTTCCTACTCTCTTTATCTGTTCGCTATAGCCATTTTCAAAACATTTTCATAGATACCAGTTTAAATCAAAAGTCGTAAAAAATATAGCAAAGACTAGGTAATTATTAAATAATGGCTGTACACTAAATCCTGTTGATAGATTAAATTCTATCAATGCGATTTTTTATTTTAGGCATAGAAAAAGGGGCATTCTTATTGGTAAAATTAAGTCGTCTATAACTAACATTACAA
>NZ_QRJY01000012.1:0-35803 GCF_003471765.1 Vagococcus sp. AM17-17 | reverse complement strand
GTACCATCTTCCGCTACTGTCCCTTTTCCAATCACGTTATTATCTTTATCCTTGATCGTGATCTCATCGCCACCAATCCCTTTGCCGGATACTACTTGCTCTCCTTCTGTTGGTTGGTTGATTGTCGGTTTATGGGCGTCTTTATCGAATGGTTTTTCAGCCACCGTTGTGGTCCCTGGGGTCCCTTCTTTTCCATCGGTCGTTGGGATAACGGTTAATTCTTCCCCTTTTTCTAACGGACGATCGGTTTTAACAGTAAACGTACCATCTTCCGCTACTGTCCCTTTTCCAATCACGTTATTATCTTTATCCTTGATCGTGATCTCATCGCCACCAATCCCTTTGCCGGATACTACTTGCTCTCCTTCTGTTGGTTGGTTGACGGTCGGTTTATGGGCGTCTTTATCGAATGGATCTTCTCTCTCTACTGAAACTGCTTTAATTTTAGCGACACCTTCCGTAATTTGGCTAAGAACGTCTTCTCCAGTAGCATCAAAAGTACTCTTTCTATATTGTGACAATAAACTATCAACTTCTTTTAAAGCTTTTTCTTTTGCACCTTCTTTAGCATCTGTAACTGCATTTATTTCTGCCTTTTTAGATTTGGCCTCATCTTCAAATTGTTTAAACCCTAAATCTTGATTTGTAAAATCTTTGCTAGCTTGCTCTAATTTTACTTCAATGGTATTCTTATATAAACTATTTACATCAGTCAGAGACAAGCTATCAAAGTCAGTTACTTCACTTAAAGATTTCATAACGTCTATATAACCTTTTTCTACAATAGATATAGACTTTTCAAAAGTTTTATTTTTTTCTTCTTCCGTAAAGTTACTTAGCTTCATTATGTCTCCTCTATTGTCCTCAACATTCCCTTTAGAAAGAAAAAAAATATTATTTCTATTTGGATTAATGACTAGAGAAGTTCCATCGATAAAATGGATAACCGTATTACCGTCTGCAAAAGCTTTGTCATTGTCAAATGCCTCCTCCCCTGAGAAATCAACTCTTAACATAACAGTAGATTGCCCTAAAATATTAGTTCCACCTATTATTTTTGCTTTAGGATTGAATTTAGTACTATTTGGTCCATTATTTAATTGGAACTCGATATAATCTACATCAGAGGCTTCTTTACCCTTAATTTCATAGAGTAGGTTTAAATAAGAATCGGCGCCATCTTCCTGTGCTGTAGATCCTGATCCAACCTCCAATATTGGTGGATAATAGCGTTGTTTATAGTTTACTACAGTATCTGCATGAACAGTAATAGAAGATAATCCTGACAAAATGTTTATATTACTAGAAATTGACTCTAAACCAATCATCGTCGTGATAATTGCTGCATAAACCCATACTTTTTTTACTTTCCTCCTTTTATATCTATGTATCTTATCTTGAGGTTTAGCATTTAAAAAGTTCACTATCTTCTTTTGTTTATCATTCATAAATTAACACTCCCTATTTATATATTTTTTCACTGTGCTGATTAGTTTAATATTAATACAAAAAAGCAGCAGTTTTTTATCTATATTTGCTTTTTTATAACTTAAACAACACAATGCGAAACACAATATATACTTTTCCAACGATAAATAACCTTATAGATATTATACTATCGTTTTTTTATATATATTCCATTTATTTTATATAAATAATACATTTTAAGTTTCAAAAAGTAAAGAATAAAGATCTAATTTCAAAAAATGTTCTTTTTTTATTGTTTTAAGTCTGATAAATATACAAAATTCCATTATAAATTATATAGGTTTTACGGACTTAGTTTATTGTAAAAAATAGAGGTAAGTAGCGTACTCAAAAAAGTTAAGCTGTATATTTTTTGACATAGATAAAAAATTCATCTGCCTTTATTCTTTTACATTTCCATTTGTCAAATTAGTCTAGGTAATATATCATTGTCTACATAACTCAAAAATACTTTCAATGGTGTTTTATAGTTTAATGATTTTATAGGAACATTATTTCTTTTAGATGCGATAGGTTGGATAGAAGATTCTTCAACTTTGTTGCAATCCATTTGTTTAGGTAAGCCATCTTTACGTAATAAACCATTAGAGCGTTCATTTAAAACTAGTTGTGAGGGTGTTCCTGGATCGGCAAAATAACTATCAATATCATTTAGATTGCTTATTGATTTCCAATTAGAAAATTCTTTACCACAATCGAATGTGATTGATTTAAATAGATGGCATGGAAACTTTTTAAACCAATTATTTAAACTATTTTCGATATCTTTCGCTCGTCTGCCTATTGGTTTTAACGTAATAATAACTTTTGATAGTCTTTCAAAAAATGTGATAACAACAATTTTATGATCTTTTCCAACAATTGTGTCACCTTCAAGGTGACCAAATTCATTATTAAAGAGTTGATAATCCTTATTACGTTGATGAATGTTTCTTTTAAAGGCTTGTTTTACTCTTTTTTCTCTATAACCATTTGCTTTCCCTTTACATTTCATAGGTAATGCAGTCAAATCAAACAGTCCTTGCTTAAATAATCTATAAAGAGTACTGATAGAACATGATCTAGAAAACTCAGCACGACCAATAATGACATCTGGAGTCCATCCTTTAACAACCTTCTTCTGTTAGAAGGTCTTAACAATAAAATTAAAGTCATTAAACGTGTGATCTATGGCTATCGAAACTTTCTACTATTCAAACGACCTATCTTTTTGATTCAAGATCAAGTTTTTCAGATTAAATAAAAAAGCGAGAGAATTTCTTCCCTCACTTCAATTAATTCTATTTCATTTTTGAGATTTTTTTATCTACATTATTGTCCATCAACACGATTTAACATAGAGCCTATTTTCTTTGGTTCGAAATACAATTTAAGTATATCACAAACGTTTTTTTAGTTGTCTAGCTTAATTTTTAAATCGACGTTTTAAAAAATAAAGCAGTATAATTATCAAAATAGTTACTAATCCTATTATAGAGAATATATAATTATACGATTCACCAGTTTTTGGTAATATTTTACTAAGAAGACTTTTATCTGAATGGTTTGTTGATGATCGTGTAATATTATGAGAATTAGTAATAATAATATTACCTTTGTTAGTATCATCTATAGTCATTGTATAACCATCTATTTTATCTATTTCTTTTACTGTATAAATAACATCAGTACCATTTTTCTTTAACGCTAAATCGTTCCATGTTGTTGTCCAATTGTTGGAATCATTTAGTTCTACTGGTTTTCCTGACTTAATGCCATTTGCGTACAGTTGAACAGAAATTTTATTCGGTCTTAATCCATCTTGGTTATTACCATCATTCCATGCCTTTGTTACAGAGACGCTAGTTTTTCCAGGGGTATAGGTATTGATAATATCCGTACCAGAAATTTCAGTTGAATAATCAGGAATAGTATTTTCTGTAATAGAATACACAATTTCTTTACCATCATTGAATTTATCTAAATCGGTAAAATTATAACTCCAATTATCTTTCTTTGATACTTCTTTGGAATCAACGATTTTGCCATCCGCCAAGAGGTTAACGGTAATAGAGTCTGGACGTTTTCCATCTCGATTATTGTCATCGTTCCATATCTTCCTTCCGCTAATACTGGTTTTTTCAAGTGAATAAGTATTAGTTATATTATAGCCATCAATAGATGTTTCATATCCATGAACGGGCTCTTCAATAACTGTATAAGTAATCTTCTTTCCATCTTTATATACAGGTAATCCGGTAAAACTATACTCCCAATTGGTCGTTTCATCGACTATTTTTTCAGCTTCAGGTTTTCCATTAGCAATTAAATAAACAGTAATAGATTTAGGTCGCTTTCCATCATTATCGTTCGCATCATTCCATGTTTTGATACCTTTAATATCAGTCACTTCTGAAGTATAATGGTTAACTAAATTTGTTCCATTAATAGTGGTTTCATAATGAGGGATTGGTTCTTCTTGAATAGTATATTTTATTTCTTGTCCGTTTTTATATTTATCTAAATTATCAAATTCGTATGACCAAACACCAGACTTATCAGGTGTTACCTCTTGTTGCTTTATACGCTCACCATCTGCATAAAGATACACAAGAATTGATTTAGGACGTTTCCCATCGTTATTGTTATCATCATCCCACGTTTTAGTTCCTGATATTTTTGTTTTATCTACATCATGAGTATTTAATAAATTTATGTCATTTAATGTTAGATCGTATCCAGGTACAGGATTTTCACCAACAGTATACTTTATTTCTTTCCCATTACTATTTTTAGGTAGATCTGTAAATGTGTATACCCAATTGGTTTCTTCCGTAACTATTTGACGATCAACTTCCTTTCCATTTGCATATAAAATAGCTGTAATTTTATTTGGCCGAATACCGTCTTGATTATCTTGGTCATGCCACGATTTTGATCCAGTAACTGTTGTTGTTTCTGGAGTATGCGTGTTTGTTATATTCACTCCATCAATCTCTGTTTCATATCCCTCTACTGGTATTTCCCCTACAGTATAGTTAATTTTTTCCCCTTGTGAATAGACAGGCAAATCATTAAATTCATATAACCAATTATCTGATGCCGTCACTATTTTTCGAGCTGTTTCAACACCATTTGCGTATAAAATGATTGTAATTTTATCCGGTCGAATACCATCTTGATTATTGCCATCATTCCAAGTCTTTTCACCTTGAATCTTTGTTAACTCAACATCATGCTTATTTGTAATAATAATATTTCCATGATCAGCATCATCAATAGTTGTTGTATAACCCGGTATATTTTTAGAACCATTCACTTCTTCAACTGTATATTTAATTTTTTCTCCACTATCCATTAAAGGTAAATCTGACCATGTTGTTGACCAGTTATTCTTTTCATCTAACAATACAACAGAACCTACCGCTACCTTACCTTTTTCAGTTTGTTTATAAAGTTGAACTTCAATACTGCTTGGTCGTATGTTATCTTGATTGTTATTGTCATCCCACATCTTAGCGACTGAAACGCTCGTTTTTCCTGGAGTATAAGAATTTGTGATTGTTGTGCCATTCACTTCAGTTGAATAGTCAGGAACGGTATCTTCTGCAATGCTATAAACTATTTTCTTTCCATTCGCATATACAGGTAAATTTGTAAATTCATAAGTCCAATGACCTTCTGAATTAGGTGTTACAATTTTTTCATCTATTTCCTCACCATCTGCTAATAAATTAACAGTCACTGAATTAGGACGCTTATTATCCTGATTATTCTGATCATCCCAAACTTTTTCACCGGATATTTCAGTCACTTCTGGACTATAAGAATTCGTAATGGTAGTAGATAATTGATCTCTATCTGTTGTGATAGATGAACGATAAGGATCTATTTCTCCTAACTCTTTCACACTATACTCGATTTTTTTCCCATTCGTAATAGCATCTAATTCATTCCATGTATGTTGCCAATTGTTGTTAGCATTTAATGTTATGGGATCTCCTAGTTTTTGATTATTAGCATATAACTGGACAGTTATCTCTTTTGGTCTTTTACCATCTTGATTATTCTGATCATCCCATTTTTTGTAGACAGAATAATGTGTTTGATTGACGATGTCAATTGATTTTTCAGTCGATAGTACTTTATTAAATTTATACCCACCCAATACTGGTTGTTTATTATTTTTATTGTCATAATGAGTAGTAAATGCTTTATCTGAAGTAACTGTTGCACTTGCTGATACTATAAGTTTTGATTGAGATTCCTGCAAAAGCTTTTTAGGTACTTGTATATATATTTTATTATTTGATTGCGGTGTAATAGTAACGTCCTTAGTAACATCACGTTTTTGACTCTTTTCTTCTATTGACACTGCATACTTGATATCTTTAACATCGAACGATTCGGTTGACCCTGAATTTACAATAGTAGTTGAAAAAATATATGTATCATCATCTTCACTTTCTTTAGATAATTCTGTCGCTTCATATTGAATATTATTAATAACCTTTAACGCATCGGTATACGTCGGATTATAAAAATTTTTATTTTTATTTGCTTCGTTAATTAATGCAATAACCTCGGGATTATTTTTAATTACATTACGACTCATCGGAAATTGTGTAGGATTAGTAAAATGCCAAATTGCTAATTGTGTATAGACATACTTATTGTAAAAATTAGCCTTATTAAAGCTATCTATAGGGCTGTTTCCACCACTTTTATTTGGTATGTTTTTATTCCATTTAAGGTTTTCAATATTATTATAAAAATTTGACGATAACCAATTAATTTCTGGTATTAATTGTTTACTAGGTTCTAACGTATTTAATTCTCCATCAGTTGGATTATATTTGCGTTCGTCTAAACAAAAGTACATATTATTTTCCTTATCTCCAATAATAGAAATATTAAAAACATCATTAGCACTTTTCAATTTAACAATATCTTCCTTAATTTCATATCCATAGACTAGGTTAACACGATCATCAATATTTTTATTTTGCTCAGGTAACATCCCCGTGATTTCTGAATTCGATGATGCCCATACCAAATCAGTTTTAATAACTAGACAAATAGAAAAACAAATTAGCATCATAATAAAATATATTTTTTTCAATTTTTTCTCCTTTAATATATTTAGTTAAATTCTTATTTTAGTTTAAATTATAACTTAAAAGTCAATTTATAACAACTTTTTTATTATAATGTTAATAATCTTTATTAATAGACAGTGATAATGCCCTAAGTATGTCAAAAAACAAAAAACATTTGCGATACACTCAAACTGTATTTCCAACCAAAGGAAACAAGAAGAGTGATCACAAATGATTTTGTTTAGTTATTTTGCTTAATTTTACAATCAGCATAATTTGTTTATATTTAATTCAAATTTTTTTCAATAGTATTTTTTGCCTCTAACATTTTATCAATCACAAAATTTCTAAATTCTTCATTTACTCTAAATTTTGGCATACTAACACTAAACGCTCCTTCAACCCGTCCTTGTTTAGTCATTATAGGCATAGCAATACAATAACAATCTTCTTCCATTTCCTCATCATCATAGGCAATATTTGTTTCTTTTATCTTCTGTAATTCTTTCTTCATCAAAAATTTGTTAGTAATAGTATTTTCTGTATAAGCTTGTAGCGGAACTGTTTTAAAGTAGTGCTCTAATTCTTCATCATTATATGCCGATAAAAACACTTTTCCCATTCCTGTCGAATAAAGAGGTTTTCTTGCTCCAACCTTAGATGACATATAAATCGACTTTTCCTTAGGTTCTAGTTTATCTATATAGATCAGTTCATTATTATTAGACATCCCTAAATGTATTGTTTCATCTACTTCTAACTGAAGTTTTTCTAAACTGGGCTCAGCTATGTTTTTTAACATCGAATTACTTGAATATACTTGACTATATTTTACTATGCTAGGACCTAGATAATATGTTTTACTTTTTTCATTTCGTGTTACATATCCAATAAGTATTAATGTATCCAATATTTTTAACGCGGTAGATGTTGTCAGGCCTGATAAGTCTGCAACCTGTTTTAGTGTAATATCACCTGTTGTTTCTGCTAAGCAATCTAGTATTTTAGCCGCTTTAATCAATACTGTTCCATATGGTTTCAATTGATTGTCTTTCACGCTTTCACCTCATTATTTCCTAATAAGAAAAAGAATATTCTTATTAGGAAATTCTACCATAGATTAATAAAAATAGGTAGTATCCTCTTAACCTGCTCACTTTTCAAGCCAACTAGCTAATATATTAATGTATTTATCTCGTTCTTCTACAAACGGCATATGTCGACTGTGTTGAAATAACTCCCAGGTTGCGTTTGGAATTTCATCATACATTGTCTTGGCAATCACAGGGGTACACAAGTCATCAGCCCCACTAATAATCAAGGCTGGCACCTTAATTTGATGCAACTGAGCGGTATAATCAAATGTTTTTAATGTTCCCATAGGAAAGAATTCATTTGGTCCCCACGCATACAGATAAGCTTGCTCTCCTCTGGTTTTTTGACGTCTAAGAGGTTCCGGAGATGTTTTAGTTGGCATATCACCTGCATGTCGTTGCATAAATAGGTCATTTGCTTTTAAATACTCTGGTTTTGAGAAATCATTGTTTGCTTCAGCATATGCTATAGCTTCTTGCTCTTTTTCATCCATTAATTTGATTAAACGATGTTGCTCTTGTTTCCATAATTCCGCAGACGATAAGGTACTCGATAAAATAATACTGTCTACACCACTAGGTTCTTTGTCACACATATATTTAATAAGCAACATCCCTCCCCATGACTGCCCAAGGATATGAACTCTTTCTAGACCTAAATATTCTCTTAATGTAATCAACTCATCTAGCCATGTTTTAGCTGTCCACAACTCTGGTTTATTAGGAATAGATGACAAACCACAACCTAATTGGTCGTACATGATTAGTTGTCGCCCATCATCTGCCAGTTCATCTAATAATTCAAAATAATTATGTGTCGACCCTGGTCCTCCATGTAACAATAATAAAGGGTTTTTTTCAGATGCTTCTCCGACAATTCGATAATATATTTGATACTCTAAAAATGGCATGTATCCTTCTGTAACCTTCATTTTCTCTCCTACTTTCTCATGACTATTTATAAAGTATCATATCATTTACACACAATGAAACCTACCTCTTCATGTTAAAAGGTAGGTTCATATTTATTTTCTGATGAAAATTATTCTAGATAAGTGATTAAAAAATACAACATCTTTTTTATTAATCCAATCTCTTACAATAATAAATAAAAAACTCGCCCACACAAAATATACGATCAGTGAATACAATAGTTGAAATAGAATCATATAGATATTCTCTGAATAAAAATCATAAATACTTTGCCCCAAACGACTGACAAGTGACGGAGTAAAAATAAGAATAAAACGATAGATAAGCGACGTGATGGGTTTCTTTTCTGGCAAGCGTATCGTGAGTTTGATTATTTTCCCTCCTACAGTTGTCCCTTTCATCATAAAAGGCAGAACTACCATGAAAAGAAAACTTATCACTAATTTTATTGAATACATGTCACTTTCTCGAAAAATAAACGTTGATAACAGCGAGCCAATCATTTGAGAAACAGCCAATGTTAGCAGGACTTCAACTAGTTGAGACCCATATGATGCAATATGATCGGATGTGTAACTATCATCTTGTTTATGTAGTTGATCTCGACTCGGAACAAAGAATAATAATATTGGCGCAACAAAAAAGCCAATCATTCCTCCTAAAGTATTCATCATCAAATCATCCACATCAAATAAACGATATGGGTACTCATAGTATCCAAATAAAGCCGTTAACTGTGATACCTCAAAAAATAGTGTCGTACTAAATATAATTGGTAATGCGACGTACCATTTTTTCGCTTTCTTAAAAAAGAAACGTAAATATACCCCTAAAGGCAATAGTAACATGATATTAAATAACACTTGTAAAAAAGTAAAAGACTTTACTAACTTGATATATGTCCTAGGATTGTTTGCTTCAAATCCAGGTATGGTTGTAAAATCCTTTAAAAAATTAAATGGTTTTAACTGAATATATACATGATGTTTAAATTCTATATCGTGTCGATTTTTAGGTAGTGGTAAGCTTACTAGAAAAAAAGCGGTCAAACAATAATAGATAAAACTAAAAAATACTAGGTTACGCCAAAAGTTAAAATAACCATATTTTCGGTATTGATAAATCGTCCACGGAGCAGTCCCAATAAATGATATTACAGCAAAACAAATAATTGCCGTTGATAAGGGGACAGCGTATGATGGCATAATATTCCCTTCTTTCTAAAATTATAAATTTTTCTTTTACCTTGCATTAATCACTTTATATAAATCAACCATTTCTTTGGCTAAATCAGTAAAGGATATACTCGTCATCAAATGGTCTTGACTATGCACAGTAAGAAGTGTTACTTCTATTGGATTTCCTTGAGCTTCTTTAGTTAGCATCTCTGTTTGAGATTGATGCGCCTTTATCAAAGATTCTTTCGCCTCATTTAAACTTACTTCTGCTGTAGCAAAATCGTTTGTCTTTGCTGCCTGAATTGCTTCCATCGCATAACTTTTAGCATCTCCACTATGCATAATGAGTCCCATAATCATTTGCATGTTTTTCTCATCCATCACACATCACCCATCCTTACGTCTATAGTCATCTATCGCTTAAAAAAGATATACATAACGCTGACCTAATTTTAGTTCACTTTCTTAGGATTTGTCAATAAAATAAAAGGTCAATAAATCGGTCTCCTTAACCTTTTAAACGGTCGTTAGACAGTTATTTTTTTGTATCATTTGGTGTTGTAGATGAGCTGTTTAGGCTCTATAATCTAAAGGACTGATAAATCAAAATTCGATTCATCAGCCCTTTTTAGTTTATTTCATTTCATTTGTTAAATTAAGCTAGACAAAATATCATTGTCTACATAACTCAAAAATACTTCCAATGGTGTTTTATAATTTAATGATTTTTTAGGAATATTATTTCTTTTAGATGCGATAGATTAGATAAAAGATTCTTCAACTTTGTTGAAATCTATTTTTTTAAGTAAGCCATCTTTACGTAATCACCCATTAGAGTATTCATTTAAACCACGTTGTGAGGGGTTCCTAGATCGGCAAAATAAATATCAATATCATTTAGATTGCTATTTAATTTCCAATTAGAAAATTCTTTACCACAATCGAATGTGATTGATTGAAATAGATGACGTGGAAACTTTTTAAGCTAATTATTTAAACTATTTTCGATATCTATTGCTCGTCTGCCTATTAGTTTTAACGTAATAATCACTTTAAATAGTCTTTCAACGAGTGTGATAACAGCACTTTTAAGATCTTTCCCAACAATTTTGCTGCCTTCAAGGTAACTAAATGCATTATTAAAGAGTTGATAGTTCTTATTACGTTGATGAAAGTTTCTTTTAAAGGCTTGTTTTCCTCTTTTTTCTTTATGCTCATTTGGCTCTCATTGGTAAAGAAGAGACATCAAAATCGTCTCTTTAAAATAAACGATAAAGAGTGCGAGCAGAACAAAAACTAGAAAACTCAGCACGTCCAACAATCACATCAGAGGCCAACCTTGCACCACTTTCTTTTGGATATATTCTTTTTCGTTATCAGGTAAACAGGTAGACCGTCTATCGCAATTTTTTTATTTGTTTGGTATCGTTGATAATAATCAAGAATAGATAACCCATTGTTTAATGCGTTATAAATATTGTAAATAGTCTATCCAGATTGTTTCAATTATTTAGCAACAAATATTACTTTCTTATTTTGATAGTAATATGATTCTATTAAAGCGAGTACATCTGTAGTAAGATGTGTAAACGTTAGTGTCTTCATCTTTTTAATGATGTCTTACTCTGAGATTCGATAATCCTTTGATATAGTTTTAAAGAACTGAACCATCATAAGAATAATAATAAAGATAAATGGAAACGAAGATAGCACTGATACAGCCTGTAATGTTTCAAGACCACCAGCATACAATAAGATAATCGCTATAGAAGACTGAACTATCCCCCACGATACTTTAACTCGTTTTGTTGGAACTAGCTCTCCTTCTGAACTGAACATTCCTAGAACATATGTTGCTGAATCAGCTGAGGTTATAAAGAATGATGATACTAATAACATTGCTAAACCAGTTAAAATTTTTCCAAAACTACCATAATTTTCTAACATGGAAAACAGACCAATTTCAACACCTTTTTCTTGTATAACACTAAAAATATCAACATGATTAAACATTTCTTGCCAAATAGCTGACCCACCAAAAATTGTGAACCATAAAAAAGCAAAAATTGTTGGAATAATTAAAACGCCACCTATAAACTCTTTTATTGTTCTACCTTTAGAAATGCGTGCGATAAACGTGGATACATAAGGTGACCATGAAATCCACCATGACCAATAAAATAAAGTCCAACTATTTATCCATTCACGGCCACTTTCATCAAAAATAGACATATGAAAACTTAATACAGGCAATTCTTGAATGTAATTTCCAACGCTCTGAACGAATAGATCAAGTAAAAACGATGTTGGACCAATAAATAAAACTGCAAACATTAATAAACAAACAAAGACAACATTAGTATTACTTAGAATTTTCACACCTTTATCTAGCCCTGTCATAGCACTTGTTAAATATAGAATAGTTACAACTATGATTACGATAAATTGCACATAAAAAGTATTTGGTATACCTTTAAAAAGATAATTTAATCCACCTGATATTTGTTGAGCACCTAATCCAAGTGACGTTGCTACCCCAAAAACTGTAGCAATTATAGCAATTATATTGGTAACTGTAGTGACTTTTGGCCGATGTTTTTCTTTAAACAAGTAGATAACACTCTCACTTATTAATGCTGGTCGATCATGTCTAAATGTATTATAGGCAATAATTAATCCTAAAAAAGCATAAAGTGACCATGGCTGTAATCCCCAATGAAAAAACGTATAATTCATGGATAAACGAGCACTTTGAATTAAGTTGTCAGACTCCACGGCAGGCTCATATAAATGCATAATTGGCTCAGATACTCCCCAAAAAATAAGCCCTATACCCATTCCAGCACTAAAAAGCATAGCAATCCATGATACATAACCAAATTGAGGAATATCGCTTTCTTTTCCTAATTTAATATCTCCATATTTTGAAAACATTAGAAATACACATAAAATTATAAAAGATAGCATCAGTAATGTGTATAACCAGCCAAATTCGTTTGATATAAATCTTTGTGCTACCATAGTTACTTCATTTAATGAAAATTTTCCCAACGCAGATTGTGGTGTCACTCCCCATATAGTAAAAAATAAACAAACAAAGATTGAAATGATGTATACTTTATATTTTTTCAACATCCAGCTTCTCCTCCATATAATCTTTCATAAACTTTAATCATAATAATTTCAAGTGCAGTGTATAGACTAATAAAATAGATTGTTTAAGCATTAAATTAATTATTTTATGAACACTCTTAACAGTTTTTATAACGATGTTTTTTTGAAAATTATTATTAAAAAATAACATAAAAGTTAGCTTGTAAACCTTTATTAATTAAATTTTACCATATAATATTAACTGAATAAAGACTCTTATTTTTAACTCTTTTGCTATAGCCTAGTACATTAGGTTCTAATACAAAGTTAAAAAATGAGACAGACTCAGCCCAATTTTGTTTAATGGGCTATGTTGCTTTAAGCAGATTTCAATTCAATTGATCGGATATTTTCTGCTACTTTAAACAAGCCATTAGTTGTCGCAGCTGTTTAGGCAACTTGATTTCCTCAGTTTGAATTGAAATCTTTCTTCATTTCATTGAGTCGTTCACTAGCAAATGACTTAGACATATAAAACACGCCATTCCTAAATTTATCGTTTTATTGGTACACTTATATATCACTCCTTTTGTATGTATATCTCTAGTTATTTTTGTGGATCTCTTACAACTTTTTTATGGTGTGTTAACTAAATTTTTGTACAAAATAATAACTGTTTACCTAAAAAGATAAACAGTTATTCCGTTATTATTTATTTATTGTCTGGGTACTATCTTTTGCCATCTCTTTTTGTACATCAGTTAACCAGCTAGCTTTTTTCTTGTTATAGATGATTAATGGGATACTAAATAGAATACCGACAAAGATTAAAACAAAGATTAAGTTTTCAATCGTATTACTCATAAAGGTTAACGTTAAAGCAAACACGATAGTTACCATCAGTAAACCCGCAAAGAAGAATCCAAGACCATTTCCTTTTTTACCTACACGGAAAGGGTGTTCTGTATCGGGCGATTTTCTTCTCATCGCAATAAATCCCAAAGCCATTAATGTATAAGCTAGACAATAGATCATTGTGCCACTATTTGTGATAATAACGAATACTTTGTTAATTCCAGGGATAACAACGTATGCTCCTGACAAAATAGTAATCGCAATCGCTTGAACAAATAGTAAGGTATTTGATGAGTTAAATTTATTTGTTTTCCAGAATTTGAATTTTTCTGGGAAGTCTCCTTCTCTAGCACTTGCAGTGATTGTTTTTTGAGCACTGATAAACCATGTAGACATATTAGTCAATACACTCACAATAGAAAGTAAGCAGAAAATTTGAACAACAAAATATGGTAAGCCTAAACGATCAGCAAACAATTGTAATGGCTGAGCCCCATTGTTTAATTGGATTTTACCTGATGGGATAACATTTGCTACTAAAAATGAGTTTATCAATGAGAACAATGCTAATAAGATAAGGGATGTAATAACACCTTTAGCATATTGTTGAGATGGTTTTTTCAGACGAGTGATAAACACAGAAGACATCTCTATTCCTAAGAAAATAAAGATAATCCCACTAAAGTACATTCCAGAACCACTTGTGAACGATTTAGGAACTAATTTTGACCAGGAAAAGGTTCCTAAAATACTATCTGGGTTTAAACCAATTTTTACAAAGGTAAACATACCCAGTATAAATAACATCACAACAGGAATATATAAACCTAACCAAATACCAAATTTACCATTTACTTTTGCCATGTCGAATTTTAAATTCAACAGTGTCATGCACCAAACTAATCCTAAAATAACTACCAATGTAAACATCGAATTCTCGATTAAACTTTCTTTTTTCAGTAATAACGCAACCATTGGCGCAAAACCAGTTCCTACTACAACCATGGAAGGAAACATCGCTGCCCAAATGAGCCAAGACGTTACAAATCCCCACTTAGGTCCCAGGGTATTTTTAACCCAGAGCTCTGGACCCCCTTGACCAGGAAATGTTGTCCCAAACTCTCCAGACATTAAAGCAATTGGTAAAGCAAACCCAACCACAGCAATACCCATGAATAAAAACATGTTCCATCCTGTTGCCGTCAATGTTGAATAATACGGACCTGCTACAAGAGAGAATGTTAACCCAATAAATGTTGCTAATGTTATTTTTGATAAAGTACCTTTTTTACTTGCAGTGTTATTTCCTTGTGCATTAGTTGCTACCGGTTCAACACTTGAAGCAGTAGATGCCTTACTACCACTTTTGTTTTCCATAATACGTTCTCCTCTCTTATTTTTATACATCTTTGGTTATATCAAAGGTGAGTTTAGATAAGCCTAGCCCTTTCTTAACCAATTCGCCGATATGAGTCATCGCTAATTCGTTCATTTGGTCAATATTTTTATTATTTTGTTCCGTTAAGAACTCTTCGATATTTTTAATATTGCCATCTTTAACAGCTTTATCTGTTTCTAAGACAAGATGTTTTGCTAATGTTTTAGCAGCTGTTAAATAGTCAAAGTTTACAGAAGATAATTTGTTGTAATCACGTTCCACTAATACAGCTAATGTGCGATACATCCAATAGGCTTGTTTAATATCATAGCTATCGGTTGTATCACGGTAGCTTTTTGGTGTATCTAAACTATTAGCGAAGAATGGCACATACGGATTAAAGGCAGTTGGTGCACTATTTAACCAAATGATTGCAGCGATTTCTTCAGGTACGTTGTTTCTGATTTCTAAAATATGAGATTCAGCCGTACGGTTCATAGAGATTGGTCTAAATACATTGCGATCGACATCACTCTCAGGATTAAATGGATCATAGATTGTTTCATCAAAGTGTGAACTTAGTACAGCAGCCACATCTTCAACTGTCAGTAAACGATTTGGTTTAAAGACAAATGGCATATCGCTACTTCTAGGATCTTCTACTTTATGACCTAAATAGTTTTGACCATACCACACACGGGCAGTATTATATTGTCTGTCTTCTTTTGTACTTGTTCCAAAAATATGGCGGAAATTAAATCCTTCATAATCTGGGTTTAATTGATACTCATCAACAAATTCACGAATTCCTTCAGAATACATAAAGTTTTCTGGGTCGTTAAAATTAATTTCTTCAATGATTGATTGGTTGGCAATCACAGCACAGCAATCATCTGGCACGCGTTGAGCAATCCAATGATGACCACATGGAATTTCCATATACCATACTTCATCTTTATCACTAAAAATGACACCATTTCCTTCATGAGAACCATGTTCTTTAATCAGTTGACCTAAATAAGTTACACCATCTCTTGCTGATTCAATATATGGTAAGACCATATTAAGTAATGAATCTTCACCTAAACCTGCTGGAGTTAATGGGTCAATGGCTAGAACATCTGTATTTGAGAAAATACTTTCTGTTGAACTCATGGCCACATTTTTTGAGTTAATTCCAGCTTCACCAAAAATACCAAGTTTACTTTCATCCAAAAATGGCACCATTGTATATTTCAATGATTTGTTTGGGTATTTTTCAGTAAATTTCGTCATATTACTTTTATAAGTGCCACTCACATGAGCATCTTCAGCAACAGTAATAAAACGAACGGGTTGGATAGGTTCTTCAGAGTCACAGTTTCTAGCAATCAAAGTTGATCCTGTTCTAGAGGCTTTTTTTCCGACAACAACGGTTGTACACATACTATTTCCTTCTTTCTATTGATACACGCTTAAGCGATTGGGTTCATAGGGTTCCAAAACGGCAATTCCACTGGTTCTGTTACTAAGGCTTGTTTTAAGTCTTCTGTTAGATAGTCTTTTTTCACAACGACTTCAAAGACAAATTCATCCATCCATTTGTCATCCATCACGCAGTAACCTTGGTCACCGATTTTTTCTCCCCAACTATTTTCTACTTTCCATTTAGTTGGCATATCACCTACAAGATTTACGCCACCAATTACCATAGCATGTGTTGGTAAGCTTTCTTTGTAGTTGAAACGATCGCCTTTTGTCATTGAAAAGTCCATGTTGAATAACTCTTCAAATTTATATAAATCATGAGACATGATTCCTTTTTGACGGTCAAAATGTTTTAACACATCACAACCAAACCAAACTGGTTCACCAGCTTTTAATTGATTAATTGTGGATTGTTTTAACTCATCCATTTTAATGTTTAGATAACGGTTTGGTGTGCCGCCTACCATGTTTCCTGATAACGCCACTTCGTAAACTTTACCAAAAGGCATGTTTTCAGCTGGAACGTTGATTAATCCAACATAGTCCGTTACATCAATATCAATGTAGTCAGTGTAAAGTTGTTGTGGTGTTAGCCCTTGATAAGAAGTGTATTTTTTGTCTTTGTCTCTGAATGTAAAGTCAATTGTTTTTGGTGGAGTCCCTAAAGCAATTGATAGTAGTCTGTAAACTTCAGATAGACTTTTTTCGATGTAATCTTTAATAGTAGCTTCTGTCGCATCATCTTTAACAAGTTGTCTTAACTCAACAGCATCACGTCTTAATTTACGATTTAACATCGTATTTAATTCAGCTGATGTGATACTACAGCTTGAGTCATTCATTTCATAAATTGGTACGACCCCATATTTTTCTACTAATGAGATGATTAAGTTCCAATCGCCACCATCTTGTTGTGGTGAGTTGATTAAAAATTGAACGTCGCGACTAGAAATAGGCTCGTTTGCTGTATTAAGAATATTTTGGTAGAAGTAATTCGCTTTTTCTAATTTGTCATAGAAAAATAAATAGTTTTGTGATAATTCAAAATTTTCAATATTATATTGTTTTTCTAATTGGAAACGAATGACGTTTAAACAAGCAAACATCCAGCAACGACCACTTTGATTTTGGTTTGTTACTTTATGTGAATCAATATCAATCGAAAAGTTAAAGTTCGCATCATCAATTGCACGAATATTTTCAGACGCTTTAAAAATACCGTTTGTTGTGGCAGCTGTTTGGGCGATTTCATTTGCTCTGTCACCTGCAAAAAGTTCTTGCATGTTATTAATTTGATCAAAAGTTAATTCATTTGTCATAATAGAACACTCCATTCATTTATTTTTATTTTGTTGAAACATGTGTTGGTGCACTTTGAGTAGTCGTTGCGACTTTGTCAGCTAATTTTGTGGTTGCTTGAGCGACTTTACCTTTTGGTGCTTGTGGTGCTGATGGTGAATCTGGTTTATTTTTGATACTTGTGTAATACATGATCAATCCAACAACAAACACACCGACGATTAGTAATAAAACATCTAATCTAAAGTTAGTTAATAAATACATTGAGATAATCAACGCAATAATTGGAATGGTATCTCCTCCCTTTAAAGAAAAACCATTATTTGGAAATTGTTTTGTATGTTTAAATTTAATTACGGCTAAAATTGATGGAACATATTGGATAAATGATGCTAAAACAATGGCCGCTACTAAGAAGATATAGCTAAATGACACTAAGAAAATACTGATAATCATCGTAATAATGACCGCAATATAAGGTGCATCATTTTTATTTCTTTTACCAAAAGCTGAGGGTAAAAGGTTATGTTCTGTTGATAAAGATGCAGCTAAAACTGGTGTGTTAAATGATACGGCAAAAGCCACACCAAAAATTGAAATAATCATACCAATGACAATCAGTACATATGCCCAATGACCAATAGAAGCGTTTAGTGCTTGAGCAATAGGAATATCAAATTTTGCAATATTTGGTCCTAAGATACCAATCGCTATTGCTTGTACTAACACATAAATAATAGTCACACTAGACATAACGGCGATTAATGCTTTTGGAATATTTTTTTCTGGGTTGTTCATTTGTCCAGCTGCTACTGGGATAAATGAAAATCCAGTGAACATGTAAAATACGACACTAAAGGCTTGACCAAAGTGACCAAAGAAGCTACCTGTTGTTTTAACACTTTCAGGAACAATAGGGGTAAAATATGCTGTTTTAATAAAGAACACACCGACGACAAGGAAAAATACCAAAGTAGCAATTTTAATAATTGAAGACACGCTGTTGATTTTTTTAACAATACTTGTACCAAATAGATTGATAATACTTAATAGAACTATCATACCAATTGGAAAAGCATATTTTGCAATTGGATTATCTAACACGGGATACATGCTTTTTAATGTTCGATGTAAGGCAACAGATTCTGCTGTAAATGTCAGACATCCTAAAAACCACGAAAATAAGCCAATTTGAAACCCAGTAAATCTACCAAATGCGTTATACGAATAAAGCCATGCTGCTCCTGATCCTGAAAATCGACTTGATAAATCCGCATAACACAATGCAACCATACTTACTGTTAATGCTGCAGTAAGCAAAACCAGAATACTCATTACCCCAATATTTTTATAAATCTGTTGCGGTAATAAAAACGCTCCTGATCCGACAATTGCATTGATACCCAAAAAATAAATTGACGTAAACGTCAACTTTTTATTAGGTGTTGCTGTTTTCGCACTCATGACATATCATCTCTCCTCTTCATCCATTTTTCATGAATTCGTTTTTATATTGCTTGTGATTAAATCATAACTCTTTTTTTTTTTTAAAACAATCTTTGATACATTAATAACAAAATCATCATATTAAATATTATTTTTAAATAAATTTAATACCTTTATGAATAAAAAGTAAATTATTTGTGGATTGTATTTCATTTATTAGTAATCAGCCTGTGAATGTTATGTTCTAAATAAGAATAGAATGCTTATTTTTTTGTCTTACTCATTCTTTATTCATCATTTCATCATATATATTTTTTTCGTCAAAAAAATAACTAACTTATTTCAATATTTTGTATGAAAAGTCTTTTTATACACTAATCTCAGTATCATTAGATAATTAATTCATCATGACTTTATAAGCTACTCATTTTATTGCAAATAAATAGAAAAAAGGAGGCTGACCCAAAAGTCACTTTTTAAATAAAAATCACTAAACTAATAAAATAGAAATCCCATGAAATCAAGATTTTAATAAACTTATTTCATGGGATTTTTTCTATTTTTAGACTTTTGGGTCAGCCTCATACCTATAATTTATCACTTCATTAGTTTTAGCCAATGAGGTTGTATCTATGCGATATCATCATAATTAGTCGATTATATCGTTCTTTCTTTATAGATTATAAAATAACCGAAATAGGGTGTTGATTATAATTAAAAAATATTCTCATCTTTAATGAACTGTCTTATGTCCCATTATTTCTCAGATGTCAATCTTTCAATAAACTTTACTTTCACATTTGCAGGTTTAAGTGTATGATATGTACAGAAAAAAATAAAGGAGGGGTTAAATGAGTGAACCTCATAATAATCATGAATCTCACAAACTAATCGCCCATACAAACGGACGCTCTTTAGAAGAAATAAATGGATCAGTTGAGGTGCCTGTAGGAAAAGGATTTTGGCGAACATTACTCGCTTATTCAGGACCTGGGGCGTTAGTTGCTGTTGGGTATATGGATCCAGGTAATTGGTCAACATCCATTACAGGTGGACAAAATTTTCAGTATCTATTGATGTCTGTCATTTTGATGTCTAGTTTAGTCGCTATGCTCTTGCAATACATGGCTGCTAAGTTAGGGATTGTCACCCAAATGGATTTAGCCCAAGCGATTCGTGCTAGAACAAGTAAAAAGCTGGGGATTGTCTTATGGATTTTAACTGAGTTAGCCATTATGGCCACTGATATTGCTGAAGTTATTGGAGCTGCAATTGCCTTGTATTTACTGTTTGGTATTCCACTGCTCTATGCCGTACTTATTACTGTATTTGATGTTTTGCTATTACTACTTTTAACAAAAATCGGTTTTAGAAAAATTGAAGCGTTAGTTGTCTGCCTAATTTTTGTCATTCTTTTTGTCTTTATTTATCAAATTGCCTTATCCAATCCATCATGGGGAGCTGTTTTTGAAGGCTTAATTCCTACTAAAGACACCTTTGCTGACTCACCAAGAATCGGAGGACAAACACCTTTAACTGGTGCACTAGGAATTATTGGGGCAACGGTTATGCCACATAATTTATATCTGCATTCAGCGGTATCTCAAACAAGAAAAATTGACCATTCTGATGAAAACCATGTAGCTGAAGCGGTTCGTTTTTCGACTTGGGATTCAAATATTCAATTGACTATGGCGTTTTTCGTTAATGCCTTATTGTTAATTATGGGAGTAGCCGTTTTTAAATCCGGCACTGTCAAAGACCCGTCATTCTTTGGTTTATATGAAGCTTTGTCAGACCCTAATACTTTAAGCAATGGGCTTCTTGTATCAGTGGCAAAATCAGGTATCTTATCCACTCTCTTTGCTGTCGCACTTTTAGCATCAGGACAAAACTCAACTATTACTGGAACGTTAACTGGACAAGTCATCATGGAAGGGTTTATTCATATGAAGCTTCCAACTTGGTTAAGACGTCTAGTGACACGTTTAATTTCAGTCATTCCTGTTATTATCTGTGTCATGATGACAAGTAAAAAAGGGACATTAGAAGAACACGAAGCCCTTAACAATTTAATGAATAACTCACAAGTATTCTTAGCTTTCGCCTTACCTTTTTCAATGATTCCACTCCTTATGATGACAAACAGTGAAGCTGAAATGGGACATCGTTTTAAAAATAATGGGATCGTAAAATTTTTTGGCTGGATGTCAGTTATTGCCTTAACTTACCTCAACTTATCTGGACTACCCAGTCAGATGGAAGCTTTTTTTGGTGACACGCCAAGTCAAACAGAACTAACCACCGCACACAGCATTGCCTATGTGCTCATTGTTGGAGTGCTACTTCTTTTAGCTTGGACCATATGGGATTTGTATAAAGGAAACAAGCGAATCATGGAAGCATCGCAAAATACACCATAATTATCTACCAATAGGATTGAAGTTATTTAAATCAATCCTATTTTTTTATTGTATTTTTTATTTAATGTATGTATTATTAAATAAACGTTAGATTTTTTTAATAATACATAACTTACCTAACATAAGGAGTTGGAAGTATGGAACATAATACAAACACCACACAAAAAAATACAATCGGTATCGTCCTATCACTTATGGTTGGTTACTCAATTATTTATATGGATAAAAGCATGATTTCAACAGCTATTATCCCAATATCCTCAGAATTTAATCTAGACTCTGCTCAAACTGGCCGTATCATGTCCTTTTTCTTTTTAGGTTATTCCCTCATGCAAATTCCTAGTGGTTGGATAGCTGATAAAATCGGAGCTAAAAAAGTGTTAATGCTATCCATGATATTAGTTGCCATCTTTTCAGCCGCATTTGGTTTAGTTGGTGCATTGTCCGCTTTTATTTTAGTAAGATTTTTTGCTGGTGTTGGACATGCTGGATACCCATCTAGTGTGACAAAAGCTGTCGCAACAAATTTTGAACCTGAAAAACGCACCCTAATCCAATCTATCATTTTATCAACATCTGGGATTGGTGGTATATTAGCCTTTACCTTAGGTGCGAACCTTATCAATATAAACTGGCGCTACGCTTATTTTGTCTTAGCTGGATTATTTATATTATCACTAATCTTAATTTTTATTTTTGTTCCTAACAACACACCCGTGCAACAACAAGATAAAAAACGGGTTCCATTCTCAAATGTGTTCTTAAATCGTAACGTTGTTTTTCTTGCAATGGCTATGTTACTGCAAAATTTCTTACTATATGGAAATATGTCTTGGTTACCATCTGTTTTAAATCAAAAGTTTGAATTAGATTTAAAAAGTATCGGGTATCTATTAGCTGTTAATGCTCTATTTCAAACTATCGCAACAATGTATTCAGGTGTGTTACTATCCAAACTGTTTTTAGGAAAAGAAAAACTCTTCATTTTTTTAACAACAGCACTCACTGCTGTATTAGTAATTGCTTTTATCTTTTCCAATAGCTTAGTGTTATCTATGATTTTCTTAGTATTGGTTAGTATTTTATCTGTCAGTGCTTTTACAGCTATGTTTACTCTACCACATAAGCTAATTAATCCAGAAATTATCGGGGCATCTATGGGATTTATCAATACAGGTGGTACACTCGGTGGTTTCCTTGCACCTATGATTTTGGGTCAACTCATTAAAGTTGGTGGTGGATCATTTACTCTGTCATTTGTGTTTATGGCAATTGCTAGCATCCTTGCTGGTTTAACTGTCTTATTTGGTATTAGAAAGGAAGAAAAATAATATGGAAAAAGCAAAACAACGTATCAATGAATTAATCGAGAAAAAAAGAGTAACTTTTATTGAAGCAGCAGATAAAATTTGGGAAACACCTGAGACGAGATTTGCTGTAGAAAAATCCGTTCAACCTTTTTATGATATTTTAGAAAAAGAAGGCTTCTCTATTGAAAAAGGGCTAGCAGACATGGATCACAGTTTTGTCGCCACATATGGTTCTGGAAAACCAGTTATTGGTATTTTGGCCGAATATGATGCATTGAGCAATTTAAGTCAAGTTGCCGATTTAGGTGAACAGAAAGCCCAAGTCCCAGGTGGTAATGGACATGCTTGCGGTCATAACTTACTTGGAACTGGTGCATTAGCTGGTGCTGTTGGGATTAAAGATTATATGGAAGAAAACAACCTAAGTGGTACCATCAAACTATTTGGTTGTCCTGCTGAAGAAAGTGGGTATGGAAAAGCCTATATGGCAAGAAGTGGGGTATTTGATGATGTGGATACTGCGTTGTCATGGCATCCTTGGGACATTAGCGGGATTTGGTCAATTAGTAGCTTAGCAGTGTATCAAATCTACTATCGTTTCAAAGGTATCGCAGCTCACGCCGCTGCTGCACCTGAGTATGGCCGTAGTGCGTTAGATGCCGCCGAATTGATGAATGTCGGCGTACAATTTTTACGTGAGCATATCATTGATGAAGGCCGTGTTCACTATGCCTTTCGAGATGTAGGTGGAAATTCTGCCAACGTGGTTCAACCCTCTGCGGAATTACACTATTTTATTCGTGCTCCAAAAATTGAACAAGCCAATGAGATATTCAAACGTGTCACGCGAATCGCTGAAGGTGCTGCATGGATGACTGAGACAGAATTAGAAATCGGGTTTGATTCCGCATGTTATGACTACATTCCTAATCAAGCTATCTCTGCCGTCATGCAAAAAAATCTCGAAGAATATGGAAATGCGAATCTAACAAAAGAAGATCAAGAATATGCTCAACGTTACTACGATACTTTACCTGATGCAACAAAAGAACACTTGATTAATCGAGCGAAACAAGTCGATCCAACTTTATCAGACGACGATGCAAAACGATTGGGTAGTTTACCTGTTTCAGAACAAGTTATGCCTTTAGTCTTCTCTGATGACACACAAGGTTCAACTGATGTTGGAGATGTTAGCTGGATCTGTCCAACAGCACAAGTATTTATTGGGTGTGAGCCTCAAGGAACACCAGCTCACAGTTGGCAATGGGCTGCTAATGGAAAATCTAGCGTCGCTCATAAAGGATTAATCGCCGCAGGTAAAGTCATCGCAACAACAGCTTATGACCTATTAACAAACCCTGAATTAATCGAAAAAGCTAAAGCAGAACACCAAGACGTTTTAAATGGTAAAACTTATGTGTCTGCGATTCCTGAAGATGTATTACCAAAATAAAAAAATCCAGACAAGTTTTTACAATTGTCTGGATTTTTTTTAGCCATTTAATACTGCGCCACCATTAACGTGTAAGCATTAGCCACTGATATAACTACTATCTTGATTAGAAGATGAAATACAAAAAAATCATTATTGTCTTTTCTATGATAATATTCTTTTAGTTTGTTTAATTTATGTTCCAATGATGTCTAAATATTATATTCGAAACTAATTAACTCGCAATAATTTCATGTAAGACATATAATTCCCAATCAGAAATACTAATACGATAAAAATCCTCAATAGATGACAATAAATCTTTAATATTTGAGTAGAAATAATTGTCATTGACCTTTAATAACGACAAATCAGTTGGCACAGGATAATCAACTGACCCTAAAATCGTACGTTCAATCATCAATGCTAAATGCATCGTCAAATTGAATTTAATTTTGACGTTAAATTTAATGCCAAAACGTCTCTCACATTTTTCGATAATTAGCTCTACTTGTTTAATAATGATTTCCGGATTTAAGAAATTTAATTTTTCAGATAGGCCTTCTTTTGAGAAGAAATAAATACATTTATTAGTCAAATCAGTCATGTATTTTTCGTGAATGGTATTACGAAACGTATATTTCATCGCTTGATGTTCGGTATCCTCATCTAAAATATCTAATAAATTAACGGAAGACACAGCTGTTTTATTATCTAGATAAGACGTCGTAATAATGAGTTCTGTTGTATCAAGATAACCTTTATCTGAGTTTTCACGGTCTAAAATATCGAGCAATTCATTAAAATGCATCACAATGATTTTTATTTCTGGATTAATAAACGGTTCAAATAATTTCTTCAATTTTTTGGCAATATCATAACCCAATATACTTGAAATAATGACATTTCGATCATTTGAAAAGCCTTCAAAATATTGAATATCTGTGATAAATTTTTGTTTAATATTTTTGGTGATGTCATAAAATGTGTGATGATTCAGTAGTTGCTGACCAATTTCCAGTGCAAATGAGGTCGTAAGATTATTAACAACCAATAATTCTCCCATAATCTCTGGTTTTAAACTCTTATAAAAATGAACCAATGATCCCATATCTACCAACATAATGACCCCTTCAGAAGTATCTCGCTCAGAAAGCCACGATTTCACTTCTAATACAATGTCTTTAATAGAGGCATCAAGTGGCATGTTAATCGCATCAAACACATAATTGCCACATAATTGATTGGACACCGCTTGTATACTGCTTGCGGTTGTATCGCCATGAGCAACAAGTAATGCATGATAAGCAATTTCTTCTTTTATAGATCCTATTAAAAATAGGCTCAACAAAAAACGTGCTTCTTTTTTATATTCAACGGGTAGTTTAGACGTAATTTTTTTAGCAAAAAGTGCCGTACGTGGATAGTCCATACTAATCATTTGTTTTATTGGTTGATGATCAAACTTGATACAATCTTTTAGTAATAGGTATGTAGTTAGTTTTTCAAGATAAGGTGTCACACTATCTACTTTACCCATTATTTGTTTAGTATTAGCAAGTATTTTTTCTCTAATTTGTTTTAAAACATAGGTTTCTCCACCAAAATCATCTTTGGATAGCGGAAAACCCAGTAGCGTTTCTCGTAACTCCAATACATCACTCGTTGAATGTAGTAACACATTTAGTTTTTCCGGCATCTCTTTTGACACATCCACTAGTTGATTAAGTGGTTCATCATAAATCACTTTCACCACATCATCGTGATTATCACCTATATAAAGTACGTCTTTATCCTCTTGATAATGAAGTGCATCAGCACAATATAACTTCACCTTGTTGGCTAATTGCCCAATATTTCCTGACATTTTTTCATGTAAAAAGCGATCAAAAATCAATCGATCAATCATCATATCCTTTTTCAACAATTTCGCTTCTTTTAAAAACAAAACTCTTAAAATCGTCTCTCGCTCTTGTAATGGCCGTAGATGATAATCCGCTAACTCCAATACAGCAGAGATACGACGTAAAAAGGTTGGTAATAACACCTCTTTAGGGTCTTCTGTTGTCGCAAAAATCAAGCGGACGTTAGCTGTTTCTACTTTATCTTCTTCCCCAATTAAGCGAAACTGACCCGAATCCATAAACTGAAATAATTTTTCTTGATTTTCATATGACAAACGATGGACTTCATCTAAAAATAAAATACCGTTGTCTGCTTTACTAAGTAACCCTTTTTTATCTTTGTCAGCACCAGTATAAGCCCCTTTTTTATGACCAAATAATGTTGAAGATAACAATTCAGGATTATTTGCGTAATCCGCACAGTTAAATACCACGATATTATCTGAGCAATTCGCCTGTTGTTGATTAAGGTAATCAAAAATCAAGTGTGCTAAATAGGTTTTCCCTACCCCACTATTTCCATGAATTAAAACAGGTAGTCCTTTTGGTGGATAAGACATCGCAGCTTTACAGGTTTTTATCATAGATTTGGCACTGCCTTTACTACCGATAAATTGTTCAAACACATCTTGTGACGTATGGAAATCATGACTAGTTAGTCGCCAAACGATTGGATATGTTTCACTTTTAATAACCTCTTTATCTTTGGCTAACTCATTTAAATATAAACTCGTGACTGAGCGACTTAACCCAATTTTTTTAGCTAATTCAGTTGTCGTAATCCCAACTTGTTCCTCCCCTATACCTTGAAGCAAATGCCTTCTAGTCGACTCCTTCATTCTACCAATCCCCCTACATACTAAAAAACGCATGGCACGTATTGCCCATGCGTTTCACTCTTACATACCGATAACATAACGACACATAGTTACTTTTCTTGTTAAATTTTAGCATAGTTTACCTGATTAATGTGTCATGATTCATTACCAAAACCCTATGTATTGTGTAATAAATTGATTAACAAATACCAAGTAACCCTAAAATAATCCCTAAAATCATAATGCCAAACATCACAACATTGATATTTACTTTTTTACGTAATAACCAGAACGTAATCAATGTTACTGTTAATGGAACAATCCCTACAAATAGTTGATCTAAGTAATCTTGAATTTTAATTGGATCAGAACCACTGACTGTTACTTCTAAAATCGTTTTGAATTTTACAGTTGAAGCAGTCATACTTCCCATCATTAGTAATCCAACCATACTAGATGCTTTAGTCAGTATTTTCATACCGCCACTTTCATAAAGCTTTTGAATGAAGTTGGCCCCAACTGAATAGCCTGTATAAAGAGCATAATAATGAATAATAAAAGCTGGAATATTATAAAGTGCTAAGAAAACGATGGCTCCCATAACTGATCCAGTGCTGGCAATTGAAATCCCAATACTTGCAGCAATGACGCGTAAAATACCCCAAAAGAATGAATCCCCGATACCTGACAATGGGCCCATCAATGATGCTTTAACTGCTGTAATTGAGCTTGCATCAAAATTCTCATCTTCACTATTTTGTTTTTCCATTGAGGTAACAAGACCCATAATAAAGTTATTAATATGCATAGTAGCATTAAACCATGTTGTATGACGGACAATCGCGTCTGCTCGTTCTTCCTCTGTTTTGTAGTAACGATTGATGACTGGAAGTAAGGTATAGATAACACCTAACGCATGATATTGTATTGCTCCTGTACGACTAGCATTCATTGTCCATGAGCGCCAAAAGACTGAGCGCATCATTTTTTTATCTTCAACTGACATATCTTGTTTTAGTTTCATGCGAAAAAGTCCTCCTCTTCTTCTTCTTTACTCATTTCACCACTTGCTACTTTTCCTTGTGTGGTTGGTAAATTCATCATTTGTACATCACGTTGAACCATCATCACACAAATCACAATCCCAACAGCCGCCACTGCGACAGCCGGTAATTTCAAGTAAGCTGTTAAAATAAAGCCTAATAAGTAAAATACCGCTAATTTATTGTTCCAAAGTAATTTCATCAACATCGCAAACCCAACAGCTGGTAATAAGCCACCTGCCGCACTCAATCCATTCATCACATTTTGTGGAATGTTATTTACCATAACGGCAACAGGTTCACTTCCAAGTAAGACCCCAACAAATGAAATCGCAGCAATAATAAAGTAATAAAAAATCCATGTCCCATAATGTAGTGCCACAATTTTTCGTTGATTATTTTCACGTGCAACACGATCCAACATTGGTGCAAAAACATTCATCAAGACATTTTTCAAAAACATCACGACAAACGCTGCTAACATCCCAATCGGAATGGCTAATGTAATTGCCGCTTTTTGCTCAACGTTTGCAATAATCGCGAATGTTGTCGCAAGAGTTGTTGCTGTTACTGGCTCGGCAGAGATTACGCCACCAATATTCACATTTCCCATAAACACGGCTTCAAGTGCTGCTCCCATCAAAACACCTGTTTTTAAATCTCCCATCAATAGCCCTGTCACAAGACCCACAACTAATGGGCGTTCCAACATACTTTGACCTGTTAAATAGTTACCAGCAAAACAGATAAACACACTAAGTCCTGCCATAAGTGCATGCATTAACATTTTTTATCCCCCTTAAACATTTTTCAATGCTTTTTTCAATTCTAATTTTGGATTAGTTGGTAAAACTTGATTGTAGCTCTCCACACGTTCTAACTCAGACAATTCTTTTGCAGCCGTTAATTCATCTGGATTAAGTAACACACTTGGGAAAATTGTTGTTTTGTCTTTTGGATCTGATTTATCAAAGCGACCCGCATTTGCCACATTCACTGTTTCTACAGCATCGACGTGTTGCGCGATTTTATTCGCATCAGATACACAGTTTACAATCACAAACATGCGTTTATCTTTTCCACGAGGATCATTAAATAATTCAATCGCATCATCCACTGAACGAACTAATAATTTCATGCCATTTGGTACGGCCATTTTTAATGTCATTTGCATCACTTGATTTTTTGCCGCCTCATCATTTGCTACAACTAAAAGTGGGGCATTCAATTCTTTTGTCCATACAACAGCCACCTGTCCATGAATTAATCGGTCATCTACTCTAATTTGTGTAATCATTTTTTCTCCTCCTAAAAAATATCGTCCTCTTCTTCTATTGTGGTTGAAACCAGTTGAACCTGTGATTCTTGAATTGCAGCTAATATATCCTCTTTTGACAACATGCCAGTATTTTCATGAAACATAATCGATAAAATAATAGCTAAATTTGAATTTGATACCAACATAATGTTGTCTTTCCCTGATGTCATAATTTCTGCGGCAATTTTTTGATTCACACTCCCACCGTATAAATCTGTGAATACAATCCCCTGACTATCTTCACTAACCTCTTGAATAAATTGTTGAACATTTGGTGTGTAATCATCATCCGTAACATAAGCATCTATTACTTGGACATTGTCTCCACTACCTGTTAAGACGTTCAACGAGTTTTGTAACCCGCTAGCAAATTTGCCATGAGTTGCAATTAAATAACTTCTCTCCATTTTTTTCACCTCTTCGCTTTTATATAAGCAAGTATGATGCCAACTTTTCTGCAGTCACAGAATGCGGTTACAAAAGGTTTTTAGGTAAATTATACTGTTTAAACACTTTTCTTTTTTTTAAACAACTTAAACACTTAAAAAAGACACTGCTTCTTAAAGTTAAGAAACAATGTCTTTTAATGATTATTTAGTTATCTTTTGGAAAAAAGGCATCTAATAAGGCACGTACTTCATCTGTTGATTTGGTATTCATTAAACTAACACGTAAATCACTGGCTCCTGGAAATCCTTTAACATAAATTTTAAAGAATCGATGCAAACCAACAATGGAACGTGGCACTTGTTTAGCATACTCATCTTGTAAGTCTAATTGAAGTCTCAATAGCCCTAATAAGTCTTCTGTTGAATGATTTTTAGGTTCTTTCTCAAAGGCATATGGATTTTTGAATATCCCTCTTCCTATCATGACACCATCCACACCATATTTTTCGACTAACTCAAGTCCCATCTGTCGATCAAGCACATCTCCATTAATAGTAATGAGTGTATTAGGAGCTATCTCATCTCTTAATGCCAATATTTCTGGAATTAATTCCCACTTAGCGGGTACTTTACTCATTTCATCTCGAGTTCTTAAATGAATCGACAAGTTCGCAATATCTTGTTTTAAAATATGTGTCAGCCAATCTATCATCTCATCTTGTGAGTGATACCCAATACGTGTTTTCACACTGACTGGTAGTCCACCTTCTTTTGCTGCAGCGATTAATTCTGCCGCCACGTCAGGACGTAATATTAAGCCGCTACCTTTCCCACGTGTTGCCACATTAGGGACAGGACATCCCATATTAATATCAATACCTTTGAATCCCATCTCTTTTAGTTCTGTACTCATCTGCCTAAAGTACTCAGGATTATCTCCCCAGATATGCGCCACGATAGGTTGCTCGTCTTCCTCAAAGACCAATCTTCCTTGAACGCTTTCTTTACCATCTGGATGACAAAAACTATCCGAGTTAGTAAATTCGGTAAAAAACACATCAGGTGCACCCGCTTCTTTCACCACATGACGAAATACCACATCCGTCACGTCTTCCATTGGTGCTAAAATAAAAAATGGCTTCGGTAAATCTTGCCAAAAGTTGGTTGTCATATAAGTTTCTCCGTTCTAAATCCTTTTACTAAGTCACTTGGTATTATACTAATAATGACAAAAAGACGCAAAGCCTATAGTCCCGAACTATGACAAAATAAAAACAGACAACCCATAAATGAGTTATCTGTCTTTATCTTATAAACCGTATTTTTCAAATTCTTTTTCGATTTTTTCAAATTCTTTTTCGTCATATTTTTCGTATTTTTCAATGTCATGTAAAATACGTTTAATGTTATGTAATGCTTTAGATTCATAGTACCATTTTTTTACACTATGATTTTTAGGGTCAGTTTCGACTTGATCTAATTTATCCAAATTAGCATCTAATTCATTTAAAACTTTCACAACATCATCAATTACTTTGTCTTCTTTTTTTTCATAATTTGTCATTTTGAAAACACCTCTTCAATAAGTATAAGATAATTATACTCCTATTATATTAGAAAACAAACTGATAACACTTATATATATATCATTTTAATAGCTTGCTTTGTCTAAGAGACACTAACTTCAATATAAGAGATAATTAAATAAAGGTAATATAAAAAAATAGGTTTATTTTTTCATATCATATAATCGTGCATGTTTTACATCTTCAATTGTTTGTGTTCCTGCTAATTGCATCACACGTTTTAAATCAGTTTCAAAATATTCCAAAACAGATTTAACACCTTTCCACCCACCTAGAGCTAATCCAAATAATACTGGACGACCTAAAGCAATAATATCTGCTCCACTTGCTAGTGCTTTAAAGATGTGCTCTCCACGACGAACACCACTATCAAATACGATTGGCACACGGCCTGCTACTGCTTCAGAGATTTCAGCTAACACTTCAAACGATCCTGGTGCATTATCTAACTGACGTCCACCGTGATTTGATACCCATATACCAGCTGCTCCAGCACCAATTGCTAATACAGCATCTTCAGGTGTTTGTACACCTTTAACAAATACTGGTAAACCAGAATATTCAGCAATAAATTTCACATCTGCTGGTTCAATTTTTTGTTTTGATTGAGCATAGATATTATTTAGTGACATGTTTTTCCCTGAACCTGTCAAATAACGAGAAACAATTGGCATACCAAATGGGTACACAAATTTATTTTCTAAATCACGTTCACGGTTACCACTTAGTGTTGCATCAGCTGTTAAAATAATCGCTGTCGCTCCATCTGCTTTTGCTTCATCTAAGATGTTTTTATTCATCTCTTCATCTTTACTCATATAAATTTGGAACCAACGTGGATTGCCATTTAAACCAGCGTCGATTTCTTCAAATGTCGCACCAGAATAAGCACTGATAGACATAATGGTGCCACCAAATTCTGAAATACCTTTTGCAGTTCCTGCTTCTTTTGTCGCATGAGCTAATCCATGAGCTGCAATTGGAGCCATGATAAATGGTACTTTTAAATCATGTTTAAAGATTTTTGTTGATGTATCTGGATTTTCCACATCAGCTAACACGCGAGGTAAGATTCCTTTGCTTAACCAAGCTTCATCATTACGTTGTAGCGTAAATTCTTTTCCTGAACCACCTGAAATATAGTCAAATCCACCTTTAGGAACGACTTTACTTGCTTCTTCTTCTAATCTATATGTACTAATTACGTCGATTTCTTGTTCGATTGTTGGTGCATTGTATGTTTGTTGTTCTGTCATTTTTTTCATCCTTTTTTGATTTTTTGGTTTTTAAATTTTATTCCCTAACTTAATTAAAATAAAAGATTTGTAATTGGTCCTGTAAATGGTACCAATATTACAACTGTAATACCTGTTACAACGATTGATAAGCCTGACATAGCTCCTTGAACTTCACCAAGTTCAATCGCTTTTGCTGTTCCCATAGCATGAGAAGAACTTCCTAATGCGACTCCTTGAGCCACTGGATCTGTAATGTTAAACAACTTAAAGACAGTTGGTCCAATCATCGCGCCAATAACGCCCGTAAAAACAACCACTGCAACAGTCAGTGATACAATCCCGCCAAGAGAGTCAGATACTCCTACTGCAATAGCCGTCGTAATTGATTTAGGAATTAATGTTGCTCCCATCTCTTGTTCGAATTTAAATAACATACTGAAAGCATAAATCATAATGGTATGGAAAATCACACCACTAAATATTCCCGTTAATATAGCTGGGTAATATTTTTTCAAATAAACAAAATTTTGTTCTAACTTAATGGCTAAAGCAACAGTCGCCGGAGTAACAAATAAACTTAAAAACTGTCCACCATTTTTATAGGTTTCAAGCGGGATATCCAAGAATACTAAAATTAATATAAGTGCTATAATCGCAAATACTAATGGCGTAAATAATGGATTTTTCGGCCATTTAGCTTTCAATCTTGCTGATAGTAAATATAAACCAACTGTTAAACTTATCCATAAAAATGGGCTTTCTATTACATTAGACAACATCTGCTTCCACCTCAACTTCTTCAAGAGTATCTGCAGATTTTGTTTCCGCTTCCAATTCTTTTGATTTAACAGCTTGAACAATTCGTCCAACAAACGCAATCATTAGTGTTGTTGTCACAACCATAATAACCAGTAATTGCCACCACGTATTGGCTAAGATGCCGAAGTGTGCCATAAGTCCAACGCCTGCTGGGACAAAGAATATTCCCATATTATTAGTTAACCATGTTCCCACTTCATCGACTTGGTCCATCCTAACCCACTTAAAGTGAAGAGCACAGAAAAAGAGCACCATACCAATCACACTTCCTGGAATTGCAATAAAATTAGATAATAGTGCAGAGACTATTTCACCTAATAAAGAAAATAAAAAAATCCAGAAAAATTGTTTGATTTGCTTCATAAAAATCAACTCACTTTCGTTTTGTAAACGTTTTATCGACATAAATATAGCATGAGACAGATTCTTTGAATAATACTATTTCCTTATGATATTATAAGCGTTGTTTATGCAAATTGCTTTTATATACATTTTACTTATGAGTGTTTTTTCACAATATTTTAGAGGAGCCTACCATGAATTTAAAAGATTTAACATACTTTCATCATCTTGCGCAAACGCTTAATTTTACTGCTACTGCTGATTATTTTTATATATCCCAACCTTCTATTTCTATGGCTATAAAACGACTAGAAAACGAACTAGATACCATTCTAATTGATAGAAAAAGAATTCACAAGAAGCTTAGTTTAACTGAAACCGGTAACATTTTATATCGTTATTCTCATCAAATTTTAAAGTCAGTTGAACAAGCTGAAGAGGAGATTCATGACTTTAAACATCAAATCGTCTATTTTGGTTTCTTACCAACTATTGGAGGCTATTTTATGTCCCGTTTATTGCCTCATTTGAATACATTTTCTTCTTCAATAAAATTCATTGAAGAAGAGAGTTCTGATGTTATGTTAAGCCTAGTAAAAAGCGGTAAGGTTCCCATTGCAATCATTGGAAGTGACGAACCTGTATTTAACGATGACTCTTTAATTCAAGTTCCATTAAAACAAGAAAACATGGCTTTATGGGTATCCAAGAGCCACCCACTTGCTACTAAAAAAAAGACCTCCCCTACAACTTGTAAGGAAGATGTCTTTATTTCATTAGAAAAAGGATACATGCACCACCGAATCTTTGATGACTGGGTATTAGATCATCACTTAAAAAATATTCAAACAATTTATACTAAAGAAATACAGACTGCTCTATCAATTGCTAGTTCTACAAACATGATAGCCTTTTTAAGTGATATTTTAGTACGAGATCACCCGGGATTAGTTAAAGTTGAAATTGAGCAACCGCCACAAATCTATATAAGTCTTATAGTAAATAAACACATTCATCAATCCAATACATTTCAGACAACATTTAATCAAAAAATTATTGATTTAGCACAAGAATTTAGCCAACCTTTTAACGTGGAGTAAACTATTTATTTTATTAACAATAATTTCTAAATAATATATGAAACTAATTATTTTTTTGGTATGATGATATGAGGAGTTGATATAATGAAAAAACAAGGTATTTTAAATATCGTACTATTAATGTCGTTAATTGTATTTGCTGGAGTAAGTGTCTACAAAGTAGAACAAAATAATAAGGATATTGCTCAAGCGCAAATTCAAATAAATGAATTAAAGGCAACGATAGATAAACAATCAAAAGAATTAAGTGATAAAAATACCACAATAAAAGATCTAAAAAGTGACATCCAAACTGCTCAGGAGAAAATAAAAAAACTAAATGAAACGAGCTCGTTTTCGCAAACAGATACTCAAGTTGGCGACACACAAAACAATACGATCACTTATAACCCATTCTAATAAAAATAATCGCATGGTGTTTACTTATATAGTTACAATATGCGATTATTTTGACTCTATGCCAAATCGTATTGATAGATTAAATGGGCTCCTTGTCAATTACTGTTGGTAAGAGTTAAAAGTTAGAATTTAGGATCTAGAAAACAACATGTTTTCTAGATCTTTTTTGGTGTCTTGAATACAGATTTTTTAAACAAATTGCTATTCGTAATTTGAAATTATAAAAACTTCTCATGCCATAGGCATTACGCTTAATGACTTTAATCTGATTGTTCATACATTCTAAAGGACCGTTTGAATACGATGTTTCAAAAGTGTTTTTTATTTCTTCTTGATACTTTCTAAATGTTTTAAAAACAGGTATATACTC
>NZ_QRJY01000011.1:0-40987 GCF_003471765.1 Vagococcus sp. AM17-17 | reverse complement strand
TCTACTCCTAAAGAGACAAATGAATCAACAACAAAAGACATATCAACAGACCAACAAACAATAAAAGATCAAAAGAACCCAGAGGTTAAGGAACAGTCAGACAAGGAAATCTCTTATCAGATTAGTCGTACCTTAAGTGGCGCGGAGTTCTTTAACTTGTTATCAAAAGATGCCAGAAAAATTGCGGCAGAAAATAATTTATATGCTTCTGTTATGTTAGCTCAGGCAGCTCTTGAATCCGGATTTGGTTCAAGCAGCTTATCTCTTGCACCACACTACAATTTATTTGGTGTGAAAGGAACCTATAAAGGTCAATCTGTTTCTATGGCAACTTTAGAAGAAGAGAATGGTCAGATGTATGGTATTCAAGCTGGCTTTAGAGCTTATCCATCTTATAAAGAATCGATGATGGATTATGCTGCTTTATTATCAGGAGGTATTTCAGGTAATCCACAGTTTTATCAAGGAACATGGAAGTCTAAAACCTCTTCTTACAAAGAGGCGACTAAATTTTTAACTGGGCGATATGCTACGGATAGTCAATATGCGACTAAGTTAAATGGCATCATTGAGGCTTATGGCCTAACACAGTTCGATAATGATTCTGGTGAAGGTAAAATAGAAGCTGTTTACCGAGAAAAAGTTCATGTGGTGGAAGAAGATGATACGTTAGATGATTTAGTTCGTGATTACGACGTCACATTTGAGGAACTAAGACGATGGAATGAGTCACTAGAAAAAAGTGATGAAATCAAACCAGGTGAATCCATTGTTATTGGTAAGAGAAAATTAAAACGTCATGTATTAAATGAATCAACGACTACCTCACCTCATGGTTATCAGTTACCTCTGAAAGAAAGTTATCACATTAGTAGCCCTTTTGGAGAACAACGCACAGGTGAAATTCATTATGGAGTTGACCTAGCTGTTTCTACGGGTACCTTAGTAGGTAGTGTAAATAATGGCTTAGTTGTCCAGACTGGCTATGATCCTTCTGCAGGTAATTATGTGATTATTAAACATAGTGATGGCTACTATAGTCACTACTTCCATTTGAATGAAATTGATACGATGATTGGTACAGAAGTTCAAACAGGAGATACCATTGGCAGAGTTGGTTCAACGGGTAACTCAACAGGACCTCATTTACACTTTGCGATAGGGAAACAACCTTGGAGAGAGTTTGTTGATCCAAGTAGAGTATTGAATTTTTAAACTAGATACAAAATCAGTGATACATCACGTCACTGATTTTGTTGTGTCTACTGTTTAATTAAAAGATAAATTATTCATATTACAGTTCACGAAACTGACCAAAATAAGGAAGTCAAAAAGCTGATAGATAAGCATTTATTATCCATCTGCCTAACGACTTCTTTATTTTGCGTTGTTATATCTGTAATAGTGAACTCAAACAGAGGATTTTAAGACAAAAAAAGGATCATTTTTTATGGTAAAATAAAGAAAAATACAGAAGTGAGGTCATCCTATGTCAGAAGAATTAGAAAAAGAATATAATATAGAAAACTTTGTAGGAAAACAGGTTAAAATTGTTTTCGTTGATGGAAAAGCAATGTTGGGAGAAATACGTTACATAAAAAAATATGAAATTTATTTAAAGTCTGCGAAGGGAAATATCTATATGATCTACAAACATGCGATTAAATATATTACGCCTACCAGCGACGATAAATAAGGTGATTTAAGATGGCTAAAAAATACCGTACACCTTATGATAGGTTCAGACCGAAACGATATAAAGGACTGATGACAACCTCTCGCTTTTTAGATGGTGAAGTAATTGTAGGAAAAATCATTGAATTAGGTGACGACTACCTGGTATCTCAAAATAAAAATGGGGAAGATATCATCATGTTTAAGAGTGGTTTGCAGTTGGTCACTCAATATATTCCACCTAGAAAAGAAGAGAAGAAAAAAGAAAAGCGTGGCTTTGTCATTAAAAAAAATAGTTAGATAAAAGCGTGGATGGGATACTTTCTCATTTAGGCTTTTTTGTTTTACTCAAAAAACTCCTTTACAAACAGAACGTATGTTCTTATAATTAGAGTAACAAGTATTAAGAAAGGGTGGTTTTACAATGGTTTATTCAAAGGGTAGGATAAAAAAAATTAAAGTGATCTCCTCCTTTCCTCGACTATTAGTACGATTTACTTTAGACACTTCTTCAGGAAACATTAATTGCATTGTTGGCAATCAAGCAATTAGCCAACAAGTTCTATTAATACCTGATGGAACAAAGAATATTTCAATCGCTGGTCATATGAATAGTCGAAGTCAATTAGTAGTAGAGAAGATGATCTATCACATTAACCCCTCTGACTACTATAAAGTAGGTGCTTAATATGAGTGTTTCAATGAAACAATACTTTGACTATGATAATGAACCGCGACATCACTACCTTTGTATCGATATGAAGTCATTTTATGCCAGTTGTGAATGCGTTGAACGAGGGTTACATCCACTCAAAACATTATTGGTTGTAATGAGTGGTGGGGATTCTCCTGGAGGTCTTGCATTAGCAACGTCACCTCGTGCAAAAAAAGAACTTGGAATCAGTAATGTCTCTAGACGATTTGAAATACCAAATCATCCTGACTTATATTTTGTTCCACCTAGAATGAACCTATACATCGAGAAAAACACACATATTAATAATATTTTTAGACAATATGTGGCTGATGAAGATATTCATGTTTATTCAATCGATGAGACGTTTATTCGTGTAGACGCGTCTGAAAAACTATTTAATATGACACCACATGAATTCGCCGTTCAATTTCAACGAGAGATTTACCACGAATTAGGTCTATTTTGTACAATTGGAATTGGCGATAATATGTTACTTAGTAAATTAGCTCTAGACAATGAAGCAAAGAATAATAGAAATATGATTGCAGAATGGCACTATGAGGACGTTCCAAACACCGTTTGGAAAATTAAAGAGTTAACTGATTTTTGGGGAATTAATAAACGAACTAAAAAAAGATTAAACGACAAAGGTATCTATACAGTATATGACTTAGCTCATTATGATTACTTTTCTTTGAAGTCGTCTTTAGGTGTGATGGGTGAACAGTTAGTTGCACACGCTTGGGGGATTGATCGATCTAACATAAGAGAAAAGTATCAACCAAAATCGACTAGTATAGGAAATAGTCAGGTCTTAACGAAAGATTATACTAATCCGAATGAAACAAAGATTGTTTTAAGGGAAATAGCAGAACAAGTAGCGACTCGATTACGTAAAAAAGAGTTACAAACTGGTTGTATTGGTATTTCTGTTGGGTACTCACGAAACGAAGTAGAAAAAGGATTTTCAAAACAACTTAGTGTGACACCAACTAATTCATCTAAGATGATTGCTGATTACTGTTTGGCTCTTTTTGAGCAAAAATACAAACCTTTTGCGGTAAGGAACTTAGCTGTTAGCTGTTCTAAACTAGAACCAGCACAAGCCCTTCAACTAAATTTATTTGATACGCCAGAAAAAACAATCAACACATCTTCATTAGATAAATCAATTGATATGATAAGAAATCGTTTTGGATTTGATTCAATCGTACATGCTAGTAGTTTATTAGAAGGTGCAACTGCGATTGATCGTAGTCATTTAGTTGGTGGCCATGCAGGCGGAATGGATGGGATAACATGAGGTTGAATGATTATTATAAAGATAGAGGAATGAAAAAATTTATGGGTTTTTATTTGTCTGAACATACATCTACACAACAAGAGGAAACAAAGCAAAAAAATATAACCTATTTACCTAAACGACAAATGAGTGAAGAAGAAGTATTTAATATATTAGGGCATGCCATACTGAAAAATTTATGCGTGAGTGTCCAATTAAACGAACGTCATTTTAACACACAAAGTTTTTCTAAAGACATCACTGGTAATGTCAGAGGTTATAGTGAATATTTGTTATTTTTAGAGGGTTCTTCATTACCTATCGAAAGCATACGTCATGTTTCTATTACTAACAATAACAAATGGTTTGAATAAAACCAAGTATGTAAAACCATCATACTATATATATCAATATGCAAGTAACCATACTTATATGTATAAGGATACGTATGGTTATGATTATATAAAATTGCTAGTTTTTTATTTATCATACTTATTTTTTTCAGCAGCTTCAAGATTTTAAGGATATAAATTTTACACATTTGTAATTGTGTAAATGTGTAATTGTGTAAATTCATTTACTTTTCTCTCTATTTTTTTTATCTCTTTTTCCTTTAAATCAGAAAGAATATTATTATATTTATCTTTATCACTTTTGGAGAAAGTTGAAACTTGAAGTAAACCATCTATTTCTAACTTTTGTTCAAGTGGAACTCTAAATGTCCCTCTTTCTTTAGAAAGACTTATACTATTTTTGATTCCATCATATAATTCATTTGGAACTTATGTAAAAACATCATACTATGTATATCAATATGCAAATAACCATACGCATACTTATATGTATAAGGATACGTATGGTTATATTTATATAAAAATTACTAGTTTTTTTCCTTTATCCTTAATAATAAATAATTAATTATTTATTATTTATTATTTATTATTGAAATATATCAATACTATCTAAAAATACTTTTTTATTTGTCATACTTATTTTTTCTTTTCAGCAGCTTCAAGATTTTAAGGATATTTTTACACAATTACACATGTGTAATTGTGTAAAATCATTTACTTTTATTTGCTTTTCTCTCTAGTTTTTTTATCTCTTTTTCCTTTAAATCAGAAAGAATATTATTATATTTATCTCTATCACTTTTGGAGAAAGTTGAAACTCTTTCAAAAACTAATTCTGCTAATAATTCATAAACATACTTATATTCTGTTGAAACTTGAAGTAAAGCATCTATTTCTAACTTTTGTTCAAGTGGAACTCTAAATGTCCCTCTTTCTTTAGAAAGACTGATACTATTTTTAATTCCATCATACAATTCATTTGGAACTATTGGTTGTTTATATTGTCCTTTTTTATTACTTTTTTTAGATGTTGCAAATAAATTTTGTCCTACCTTGTTTTCATTACTCATTACCTATTCCTCCTCAGCTATGTATATACGTGTTAGAAATTCTTGAACTACCGGTATTAACATTTTATACATACGACTATTCCAATACGTATCATTAATTAGTCCATCACGAGGTATATTCTGAATTTCTGTAATATTAGGTAAGATATTTTGAAATACATTAGCTTCACCAAAAATTTCAATAGCATCATTTATAGTGGTCATATCAATTTTTTTATTTGAAAATTGATTTGGCAATACTCCAAGAACCTCAAAATGAGTATTCATGTTTTGGTTCAATTTAGTTAGTGTATTGCTTAAATAGTCAACAGCACCGTCTAAACTATCTGATTGTGTTTGAAAAGCTATTAAAACATAATCACTTACATAGCTTGATGCCTTTGTAAAATCTGACGCTGAAGGTGGTGTATCAAAAAATACAAAATCATAATTATTTTTTACTTGATCAATTAAAGATTGAAAATATGAATATTGTTTTTCTTTAACCTTGTAATAATCAGAGTCTGACTCATCAACTAGACCAAATCTTTTACTTAGAAAGGTTGGAAAACTTTCTAAATCCATCGCTGAAGGTATGAAATGCAGATTGTCAGTTATATCAATAATTAATTTATCTAACGAACCTTCAGCAATTCCTTTCATCAACGTTTTTTCAAATATAGTTATTTCATCTTCATGTAAGTTATTACGTGTTATAAAGAAAGATTTAGTTGCATTCGCTTGCATATCTAAATCAATAACAAGGCATTTAAAACCAAGCATTGATAACATTGTTGGCAATACTCTTACAATTGTACTTTTGCCAACTCCACCTTTTTGGTTTGCAACATTTATAACTCTACTACTTTTTTTTAATTGAGAAGCTAATTTGGTTAACTCCTCTGGAAAATCAATATAATTCATAGCTACCTCCTATATTTATGTGTACATTTACACATTTACACATTTACGCATTTACACTTGTGTAATTTTATAATACCACAACTCACGATGATTTGTAAATATTTTTTTACACATTTACACATTTATGTTTGTGTAAATGTGTAAATGTGTAAATCTTTTGTAATTCCCTTTAAATTAGGCTTTACTATTTAATTTTTTTAGGTTACATTTTAATTGACTTTAAGACAGGAGAAAAAATAATGGAAAATAATTTTGAATTTGAAGATAAATTAGTTATTGAAGGTATTAATTCTATGGGATATGGTATCATGCCTAAAGCAGTCGCAAAAGATAAAAGACTCACTATTGAAGCTAAAGCAATCTATGCTTATTTTGTGAGCTATGCTGGTGCTGGTAATTCTGTGTTTCCAAAATTGAAGACAATTCTTGAAGACTTAAACATTGGGGAAAATCGATTTTATCGTCATAGAAAATTATTAATCGATTGTGGTTATATTTCAGTTGAGGCTTTTAGAAATGAAAAAAAAGTTATCTACAAAAATGTTTATACATTACACACAAATCCCAAAGAATTATCTGATAATGACAGTTGTATAGATAACGATGGGGTATCCCCCAAAATGAAGGATAGGGTATCCCCCAAAATGAAGGATAGGGGTATCCCCCAAAATGAAGGTCATAAATTAACAGTAACAACTAAGAACAATAACAATAGAACAGTAACAACTAAAACCATTGATGATGATGAAAAAAATATAAATAATAACCAACTTGAAGACCTTCGAAAATTGATTCAATCATCGGATGAATTGCGTTACCTTGCTCAAGAACTTTTTTATTCTGAAATTGATGAAATGGAAATATTAAAGATACTTGTTTATTTTTCAACTGCTATAGATTTACTAAACCCTGATGTCATTGAACAACAACTACGCTGGATGAAGATTAAAAGTGAATCAGATACGGGTATTAGCTCATTTGCTGACTATTTTATCAACGGATATAAAAAAAGACTAGATAATGCTTCTGTTGACCCATCAACTGATATTGCGAGAAATTTAAAAAATAAATTAGGATTAGAAGATGAGATATCTCCTGTTATCCCTATGCATAATTGGCTTGAAAATTAGATTTTTCTCATTGACACTTAATTTTTTAATTGATATACTTTAAGCGAACGTACGTTCTTTTTTAGTGAAAGAAAAAACGGATAATCAGTATCCGTAAAAAATGGGGTGTGGTAAAAATCTGTCTAATTTCTATTTGACAATCAATTATAAGTCGTGATATTGTTTTCTTAACGAAAGTTAATTAAACATGATTAACTTTAAATGTGATTTGTGTAAATAGAAAAGAGGCAAATGATTTCCCTCGTCACGACAAGAGCGTCCAACTCTTATCGGAGTCAACGGAAAACCATTCTTCGCCAACAACAAAGTACCTGTTGTTAGTGACGCCTCCTTTTGTCGCAAATCTCTTTACAACATGAATAGTATATCAAACATTCGATAAAGTTTCGATAACTTTCTTTGGCTTACACAAAGAAGAATATCAAACTGATACGAGTTTATTAAATGATAGCTGGTGTTAAAAAGAGAGCGACAGTAGGGGAGAAGTTAACTAACAAAAGTTAACTTCTCCTCTTTTTTGTGTACATAAATAAACTACTTAGGAGGGATACGATGAAAATATTTACAGTGAAAGACTTAGAACAACAGTCTCAATCAGTCAAGACAACAGACAATTATACATGGATTAACATGACAGATGGTCGATTTATGCGATACGACACGTCAACGTCACAAGAACCAATATGCGAATCATCCATCCAAATTTATGAAAGAGTCAAAACAGTCATGTACAACAATCAAATCATAGCGAAGAAGCATCCTAAGGAACGTCTGCCAAAATGGCAGGTCAACAAACAATTAGCCTAAATCACTGATGTTCATTGACTTCATTGATTAGCAAACAAAGAAACAGTTAACTTTAATAATAAGTTCCACTTTTCTAAATGACAACGTTCTTTGAAAACTGAATAAAACTGGTGCGTAACGTGAAAGGAGACGCTATTTAAAGGATTTGTGGTAAGGGGAAGCAAGGTGACCTTACAAGTACCAGTATAAACAAGACAACCACATGCAGCCTAATGCTAGTAACTTGGTGGAAGAGTGAACGCTACTTGATGGCACAGGATGTCATCATGGTTAGATACCTCGATTAGCTCTAAGCTAATTTGACAACAGGAGAAAGGTATCAGGTGTCCCTTAACATCTATAAAAGACATGACGATTGATCTCTCACAACAAAGAGATTACAGTCGGTGGACTTAAATAAGGGCGTTTGCTAATGAATGAAGTGAATGAACACAAAAAATAAAAAAAGAGGAATCGATATGAAATCAATCAAATATTATGAGTTCCAATCAGATGCACCTTATTACGCGTTGCTTAAAGCAACGGATAAAGACTCAGCAATCACGACTTACCAAAAGTATGTTGCTGATATAGAAACAGAAGACATTGAGGTTATTCAAGAGTCACTAAAAGAACTTTCATTTTCAGAAACGATACACAAGATGAGACAACTCGAAACAGAAGATGGCGATACTTTGACAGACACTGAAATTTTAGATCAGTTAATTGATGATAAGACAGAAGTCCTCGCAATCGACAGAGACCTAATGTAGCTAAGAAAGGAATGATAAACATGACAATTATGAGACGCACCGTATATACAGTGAACGCAATCAATATACTTGTCGCTATTTTTTCAATTGCAACAAGGGGTTACATCACTATGTTGAATGCTGTATCGATTATCCTATCGATACTTGCTATCACACTTATCTATATTATGACGAAGGATAGAGTAGGCAATGGAACTAAATCAAAATGAGTCACTAGAGTTTGTTTTTTGGAAAGAACACCATTTATTGTGAAAAAGGGGCGTAGGCGTATGACATTGGAAAATGTTTTCATCATAAAAATAGGTAATGGCTTTTTTTCAGGATATGATGATAATAAGGTGACGTTTGTTTTAGATAATCAGCCTGGTGCTATGTCACTTGCGAAACGTTACGATTCATTGAATAAGGCAAAAGAAGATGCCATGATCTTTGATGGAAAAATAGTTAGAATTGAGAAAGGAGAAAATCATGCCAACAATCGAAATTGGCGATACAGTGAGTTTGTTTAATGGAGTAAGAGGGACAATCATTGACTGTATTGAGGAAGGACACTATATTCTAATGTCCTATAATGAACAAGCTATCCCATTTAGAAGTGAGGATGTCGTAGATATTAACTATATACCCGATGATTCACTTATTAATTTCAATGAGTCGGACACAATTTTCAACTAATCATGTATAATAAACGTAGGTAAAAAGGAGGATAAACAAATGAAAAAGTTAAGTGAATGGACAAAAAAGCAAAAAATCATATTAGGGTCAGTATTGGCAGTTGCAGTTATCGGTGGAGGCGTTGGTGCTACCAGTTATTCGACAGCTCAGGCTCAAAAACAAGAAATTTCTCAAACAAAAAAATCATTGTCGCAGGCAACGAAACAATTAGAAAAACTAAATATAGAGCTTGACGCGTTGCGTCAAACAGATAATCCGTCATTTCTAACAAAAGACGTCAAACAAGATGAAGTGACGGCTATTGTGACCAAATTAAAAAAACTAGCGAAAAAAGAGATTAACTACGACTTAAATGATACAAAGCAACAAGCAAAAGAATTTAAAGCACTATTAAATCAAACAACAAAATTGGCAGATGCAACGACATTCCAATTAACCATTCAAGATAAAATCAATGGACTTTATCAAGGCAAGGATAAAGTGGCAATAAATGGCAACGAAGTCGATAAAGAGTTAGGTATCAAAGATAATCTGAAACAAGAAGACATTGATGCTGTCGCTAAAGAATTCAACAACACCAAACAATTAGAATACATTCCAGTAAAAGATAAATCGGTTGAAGGTCAATCATGGCAAGAAGCCATTCAAGACTTATTAGATGGTGCAACGAATCAAATTAAGTCAATCGCTGAGACACAAAAATTAGTGGATGCGTTGTTTAAAGAGGGTAAACCAGTCGATACGACAAGTGATGATGCGTTAAAAGACGCTGAAAAAGCTGTTTCAGGCATTAAAAATGAGGCAACTAAGAAAACCTTGACTGACAAATTCAATCAAGTAAAAGAAGCCGTAAACAAGAAAAAAGAAGCAGATAAGAAGAAAAAAGAAGACGAATCTAAGAAAGCAGCTACCTCTAATCAAGTCTCAAACAACAATCAAGCCTCAACTAACAATCAAGGCAGTCATGCTGGTTCAAACAGCAACAATGTAAGTGGAGGCAATTCAAATGGCGGAAGTAACTACACACCTCCTGCGACAGGCGGAGGTAATTCAAACGGTGGTTCATCAAATGGTGGCGGCAGTTCTTCAGGAGGGAATAACTACAATCCACCCGCAACAGGTGGAGGTAGCTCAAATGGCGGAGGAAGTTCATCAAATGGTGGCGGCAGCTCATCAGGCGGTGGGTATGCTAATCAGGACCAGTTAGATCAGGCAGAAGAAGATGCGTCAAATGCTGATTGGTCAGGTTTTTTTAAATAGCTTTATTAAGTAGTTAAATAAAAGACACTTAAAACAAGAAATTATTGTTTTAGGTGTCTTTTTTTATTTTGTCCGTAACGACGAAAAACTACCTATTGTTTAAGGAAACGACAATTTAAACAGTAGAGAAAAAGACAAAGGAGAGTCGTCAATGAAGAAACGAAAGCTATTTTCGGAATATATTCTAGGAAAGGAGAAACAAGCGGTTAAGTATCTTGCGTTAGGCTCGGCGATTGTTGGATTGGGATTTGGTGCGACACAACTTACCAATTCGCCTATCGGCTCACGCGTAGTCGAGGCCCTTACTCTACCGAGTGGGGCAACACAAGTCGGGACGATTAATAACGCCCCAGTCATCAAGTCACCGACTAATGACACGAGTCATCCAAGTTTTACTGGTATTATTTCAGGATTATTAGAAGGAATCAGTACCCCACCTTATGTCGTGGATCAAGTATATTGGAATAGTCAATCCACCTTACTTAATGGAAAGAACTTATCTAGTTTTGGGCAATCACCAACTTACGTATTCGGGCAAGATGGGTTTAATCCAACTGATAAAGCGATTCTATTAAAAACAGGTGATCGTGCAGTCATTAAAAATGTTGGCTCTGCAGTGGATACGGCCACAGGGAAAAAAATTCCTTTATCAATGGGAATAACATTTGATGGAGCGACAGCTCCTGGGGGAGATGCCAAATCACCCGTGTTAATGGGGGCAAAATCTCAAAATGGGGTCATCACTCTGGCATGGGGTGCGACGACCAATGTTGGGTCCGGTGCTAGTGGTGGGTCTACCGAAGGGGGCGGTATCAACGGTGGAACGAGTGATGGGACAGGGTTTTGGTTTATTGAATCGATTCACTATACGATTACATTAATAAATACTGATACAGGTCAGCCTTTACCTAATGACACGTTAATGCCAATTAAGATGTCAGACATTGATGCCAGTCAGTTAGCCACCATGGGAAGTAAAGGGGCAAAAGGATACATCTTATCAAAAGATACGGCATTGACACCCTCAGGTAATGGCTTTAAGTCTTCATCAAATGGGGCGATTGTTGAGGACACAATTGAGTTATCTTCAAACAGTTATATCGTGTTAAAACAATATAACTCAAATAGTGTGCAGTACAAATATACCGATGGTAAGAATGACCACTTGGATATTGTGACTGGTCAGTTTGGTAGCACGCCCTGGAATTTAAGTGACTTACTAGGTGGATTCATTGAAATCGACAAGTCCACAACACAGTATGGTAAGAATTTTCCTAATAACCAATATGACTTTTCTCAATTGACTTTTGAAGTGGTCAATAAAGATGGAAAAGTGATTGATACGATTAAACTCGATAAAAACGGTAAGGGAAAATCGCAACGATTACCAGCTGGTGAGGTCACACTACGTGAGAAATCATCAAACTGGTCGAGTTCGGGTCAAACGATACGACAGAATCAAACGGTTACTATTCCGTCAGGAGATACTGTCACAGTGAAACCAACTAATACTGCGGTTCAGGGACAAATTTCTATTGTGAAGAAGGGGAAAGAAACAGGTACTAACCTTTGGAACAACAAATACACCTTAAAAGGCAACAAGTTTGAGGTGACATCAGCCGACGGTAAGATTAAAAAAGTGTTGACGACGGATGAAAATGGAAAGGCGTCAACGACAAAGGACTTACCACTTGGTCAATACACTGTTAGAGAAATTGAAGCCTCAACAGGATTTGTCTTATCGTTTGAAGAACAAACGGTTAACCTAACCTATAAAGACAATCAAACAGAATTAGTCTTTACAACCGCTAACGGAACAAATCAAGAGGTTACAGGGGATATCACCATTAAAAAAGCAGGTGTTGAATCGGGAACGTCTCTTTGGAATCAACAGTATTCGCTTGAAGGAAATGAATTTAAGTTGACTTCTAAAACAGATGGACGCGTGGTAACCGTTAAAACTAACGCACAAGGTGTCGCAAAAGCAACGCATCTTCCTTTAGGTGAATATGTGATTGAAGAAGTTAAAAGCTCGGCAGGATTGGCGAATACGTTTAAGCCTCAGACAGTGACGTTAACTTACAAAGATCAACAAACCGCCGTTGTTTTTGGTGAAACATCAGGAACTAACCAAGAAATCAAAGGAAAAACCACACTTGAAAAAGTCGATAAGGAAACGGAAAAAGAAAAAAATGGGAAAGCTAATCTAAAAACGGCGAAATACCAATTATTCTATAATGATACGTCAACTGGTTCAAGCCCACATAAAGTGAATGATCCAGTGAAATGGACGGACATTCCTAAACCTAAATTAGTTAAAGGCGAAAAAGTAACGTCTGCGATAATTGGTGGGAAAGACGTTAACTTTGGTGACTCAATTGTGGTGGATGTGACGGATGATGCCTTGCTTGCAAGCGTTGAAAACTTAGCATTAGGTAAATACTACTGGTTAGAAGTCGATGCAGGTGAGGGGTACGTCGTAGATCCAACAAAACATACCTTTGAATTAACCAAAAAAGATGACAAAACACAAGTGGTTGTTGCGGAAGATAAGCGAAGTGAAGAACAAGCTATCAAAGCACGTATTACCTTAGATAAGATGGTGACGTTACCTAACAGTCAAGGTGGTTCAGGATACAATGACATCGAATTTACCGCGACACCATTAGAAGGCACTAAAGCCGACCCTGTGGTCTTTAAAACAGGTGTGAATCCAATAACTGGTGACGATGGCTATGCTTCAGGCGACTTAGTGTATGGCGATTGGGTGTTGAATGAATCAAGTGGTGTGGAAGGATATGACGATATTAAGCCTATCTACATTCATATGGTCACAGATGCCAAAAAAGATGTTCTAACGATTACTGCTAGCTACTACAAAGATTTTAGCGAACCATTCTCTAAACGCTCATTTGCGTTACAAGATAGTGCGACTGAAAAAAATCCAAATAGTGCTGGAACAGTTGGGCAAGTGACACCTAGCGTGCCAACAATTAGTTTGTCTACGTTGCGTTTTAATGATAACCCTGAAGATAAACCAGTTGAACCAGTGGTCTTACCGACAAAAGATGTCATCAAAGAAGAAAAAGGCGAGTCAATTAATGAAGGAAATGTCGCGTTAAACTCTGATTTCTTCTATGTATTAAATTCATCTACATTGAATGCTAAACGTGGTGAAGTGACCGAATGGGTCATTGATGATGATTACGATGAAACGTTTGACCGTTACAACGGCGAGTATCATGTGCACGCAGCAACTAATTTTGGGACATACAAAAAAGGCGACCAATTGCCTGATAACTTCTTTAGTGTAAAAGAAGAAAAAGGGCGATTGATTTTTACGGCTAAAAAAGCCTTCCTTAAAGTCATCAACGACAATAAGGACAAAGAAGTTGGCTTTACGATTCATGCTAGTTTCTATCGTTTTGGTTCTTCAACCGAAGTGGTGAATGTGTTTGATGAAGTGATTAATGATGAGAATGAGCGTTCAAATGAAGTGAACACACACACGCCAACGATTGAGCCTCATAAGTTTGATTTACGCAAAGAACAAGTTGATTTAACAGGAAAAGACTTGTTGGATGATGATAGTGAATTAAAAGATCGTTACGGCGACACAAACGACAATCCTTACAATGATAAGGTCGATAACAATGATCAAGCGAACTTAAATACGATTAATGTTAAACCTGGTCAAGAATTGGTGTACCAATTGTGGCTAGATACGAAAGCCTTTGATGCGACAAGTAAATTAACGTATTTACGTATGGCGGATTATTACGATGAGGCATCTGTTGAGTTAGATGTGAAAAATATCAAAGTCTATGACAAAGAAGGAAAAGACGTGACTGAGTTCTTTAATATCGTAGACAAAGACGGTGTTCTCACAACTAGTGCCAATGTATTTAGAGAATCAACAAACACTAAAGGCGAGAAAGTTAATATTGTGGATACTGACAAATTAGCTCTTGGTCAATACTACAAAATTGATTTCCCTGTCAAAGTGAAAAAAGATGTTGAAGTCGGCAAAGACATTCTGAATGTTGCCAATCAAGAATGGGCAGATGCCGATGGCGACAAGGGAGAACATATCACAGAAAAACGTGTGAATAAGGTGGACCCTTCAGACCCTCCAGTTAAAGATGTCATCAAAAAAGAAGATGGCGAGTCAATCAACAAAGGGGATGTCGCATTAAACTCTGATTTCTTCTACGTGTTACAGTCAAGTACACTAAAAGCAAATCGTGAGGCTATGACTTCTTGGTCAATTAATGACAATTACGATGAAACGTTTGACCGTTACAACGGTGCATTTCATGCCCACGCCTCAACTGATTTTGGTGAGTACAAAAAAGGGGACGAATTGCCTGAGACATTCTTTACAGCCAAAGAAGAAAAAGATGGACGTGTCATTTTTACTGCCACAGAAGACTTTATTAAGGTTGTGAATGCGAATAGAGACAAAGAAGTTGGCTTTATGATTCATGCGAGCTTCTACCGTTACAAATCATCAGATGAAGTCATTAACGTCTTTACGGAAACGATTGACGATGAAAACAAAACATCTAATGAAGTGGAAACAAAAACACCAACGATTGAACCTCATAAGTTCGATTTATCTGAAGGTAAATATGATTTAAGTGGCGATAAATTGTTGGATGATGACGAAGAAATGGCGGATCGTTACGAAGAGTCTAACAAAGACCCTTACAAAGACGATGAGAAAAACAATGAGAAAGCCAACATCAATACAGCGACTGTGAAACCTGGTCAAAAATTGGTGTATCAATTGTGGTTAGACGCTCGTCCGTTTGATGTGACTAGTAAATTAACGTATTTACGTATGGCGGATTATTACGATGAGGCATCTGTTGAGTTAGATGTGAAAAATATCAAAGTCTATGACAAAGAAGGAAAAGACGTGACTGATTTCTTTAATATCGTAGACAAAGACGGTGTTCTCACAACTAGTGCCAATGTGTTTAGAGAATCAACAAGCACTAAAGGCGAGAAAGTTAATATTGTGGATACTGACAAGTTAGCTCTTGGTCAATACTACAAAATTGATGTCCCAGTGACTGTGAAGAAAGATGTGAAACCAGGTGTTGACATCATTAATACGGCGAAACAGGAATGGGCAGATGCTGATGGCGACAAGGGAGAACACATCACAGAAAAACGTGTCAATAAAGTGAAAACTCCATCTGTCGTAAAAGATGTTGCTGAAAAAGCAAAACAAGTGGGACAAGCAGTCTTACCACAAACTGGTGATAGTCCAGCAACTTTAGCAATCAAGTTATTGGGATATACTGTTCTTGCGACGGTTGTTTGGGTAAAACGTGATAGTATTCGTTCATTCTTCAAAAAAGAAGAAGATGAAGTCTATGACAATCAAGAATAGTCAACATAAGGCATGTCCCTCGTAAAAGTGAGTCATGTCTTTGTTTGTTGTACAAATAAAGGAATTAAGGAGGGAGGCAGTGATTAAACGACGTGTCTCATTAGGGCTGTTTCACTTGTCCGAATTTACGGAGTGTAAGGAAGACAGTTTAAAAAAAACATTGAATTTTCGATTAAATAAAAAAGATTATAAAGGGGACTGGGAGCGACTAATTGATCTCTCAAACAGTCTCCTTTTGATATTGGATTTAAGTTAGATAAAAATCAAAACTATTATTTACGTGTGAAGAGTGTATCGGACGTTTATGTCACAGAAGGCAATCAATACATTCATATTATTGCACGTACACGTTCTAGTTCGGAGCGTGACCACTTAAAACGGTCTTATGGTGAGGCTAGGCGGAATAAATATCAAGGAGGAAAGGGATGAAATATCAACGTCCAATACCACGTCGAACGATTTCAAAAGAGTTCGAAGAAGGTGTTTATCAGGCAAAAATTGTATCCGTGAGACGTGAAAAGTCGAAAAAGAAACAAGATATGTTTGTTTTAACGTTAGAAGGGGTGCAGGGTGAACGAGTGTCTTACTTTCTAACGTTTGGAACGGTGTACACACAATCTAATATGAATTACTTGCTTGCTAGTATCGAATCAAACAAGGTTGAAATACCAGATATCAGTTATGGATTTAATCGACAAACGTATGAATTTCTAAAAGGTAAGCAAGTCTTTATCAAAATTGAGATGAAAAAATACAAAGGAGTGACTAAACCTCAAGTAGAATCTTTTCTTATGCGGGAAGAGTACGAAGAAAAGGAATTTTTATGATGTGGAAAGGGGGGAGCTACGATTTATATTGCTCATTATAAAGACGGATTGTGGTTAACACAATCACCTATTGAAGAAAAAGTAATCAAACAGTATCAAGAAGAGTTGATTGATAATTGGGAGTTGATTGAATTATCAAATGTAGATCATAGTACAGAATTTATTTTGTGTGCTCAACAAAAAGAAGGGTTGAACTGTGTGTTAAATAATAAAGTTCTCCCCTTTTTTTTAAAAGAAGAAATAATAATGAATTTTAGTATAGTTTCTAAAATGACGATTCATCAGTTATATTCAATGATTCCGTTACATCTTTTGATTAAGTAAAAGAGTTAAAACTCGATAATATTGGATAGGTAAGAGTGTTGTAAGATATTTCGCCTATTATACTTTTTTGTTGTCGAGAAAAGATTCTTCTTATTACTAATAGTTAAAAAAAAGTGAATTTCTTTCCAAAATGTAAATAAAAGAAAGCTGTATTTATCCATAAAGAAACTTTCATCTTTAAAGAAATTTTCATCTACAATATACGATTCGACTGCTTGAGAACTATTAATGTTTAGGCAGTAACTAATTCTATGGTTACCATCAATAGTCACAGCATGATTCGAGTAATCAGTATCAAAGATAATAACTGGTATAGGCCATATATTAGGATTGTATGGATAATGATTATATAAGATTGGATGCTTGAACTCGTAGGGAGGAACATCTAATTTAAAAAATTCTTCTTTCTTACAAAAATATTCTAATCCCATTTTATTAGGTTTTAAACGTCGTTGAAATATTTCTTCTTCACAGCGATCTATATTAATTGCTGATGCCCCAATTAATGATGTATAGAAAAATAGTGGGGTAGGAAAATGTTCAGTGGTTTCATAGTTACGTAAATGAAAGTTTTCTTTAATATCAATGTCTGCTTCTACAAGAAGTGTTTTCCAATGAGTTAAAAAAATATGATTTATTTCTTTATTTTTAAAGAAATCAACGTGGCTTAAATCATTAAAAAAAGCATCATAATTAAACTCAATATATTCATAGTTTGGAGTGGAATAGTTGATAGGCATGTTATCCTCCCTTTGTTTTTTAAACAATTATAACACAAAAAAGGATGGTAATTATGAACAAAAGAATCATCACTGTGAAAGATTTAAGTGGCAATTTTTGTAAAAAAAAAATATTTGGTAATGAAAAAACCATTTTTAAATATTTTAAAAATGAGAAACACTTAAAACAAAGTGGATATTTATACGGAGAAAAAAACTTAAAAAGCTATGAAGTATGATTATCAAACCAAAGATTTCGGATATAAAAATACACTGATATTCAATCACGATAAACAAAACTAAATAGAGTAATAGAAACCTATCTCTTAATTGATATGAATCAATAGTAGATAGGTTTTTACTTACCCTAAAAACAACATTTAAGTCATTAGGAGGAAAAAAATGAGTCAATCATCATCTAACCAACCAATAAAAAAGAATCGACCAAAGTCTCTCAAGCCGTATGAAGTCGTTGCTTGGGAACTTTTGGCGAAGAAAGGAGTTGATTACAATGAGTGGAAAAAAGACCAGCTAACTAAGCAACAATTTGATTTACTACAAGGTAAAAATCCACAACTGGAAGCCATCATCTTAGAGAAGATTTGCAACGATTATGTAGAAAAAGAGCTTCCAAAAGTTTTAGAAAGGATGAGGTAAGAAAATGAAACAGTATTTAATGATGAAAGCAATGAGTTTTATTTTACCACGGCATGATTTTTGGAGTTCAATCACTAACACGGGTAAGGATTTAATCGAAAAATTAAAAAGTATTGCCCCGATTGGAATTGCACTTGCCGTTATAGTGATTGGGTTCATGTTTATGTATTCAAATAAAAGTCGTGAAGGAGCAAAGTCAGCACTACCTTATATTATCATTGGTTCGTTGCTCATTTTTGGAGCGATGGCTTTAGCAACTTATTTACAGGGTGCAGCTAAATTTTAATATCATAAGGAAAACGAAGACCTTTTTAGGTTTTCGTTTTTTGTTTATAAAAATTAGGAGAAAGGAATGAGACGATGGAGTGTCTACTCATAAAAGCGACATCAATTAAGCCACGTATCAAAGGACAGACAGTAAAAGTTAATACTTATTATCCGTTAGTAACTATGGACAGTGAGCTTAAACAATTAGTTTCTCAATCGAAGAAAGGGATTGAAGTATCGTTAACTGTACTTGATTTAACGCAAGGAAAACAAGAAATATCGTTTCCTAAACTAGAGCTAGGAAACAGTGAACATTCACTCTTGTATTTATTGAATGAAGATATTATTCAGACAGAAAAGGAGGCAGATTTTGAAGAAGCAGAACAGTTAAGAAAATTATCGCTATCACTTGCGAAACAGATGGATCAAGAAGCAGAAGACATTACGCCTTATCAAGAACAGGCAGATGAATTAAACAGTCGTGGACTTAAAAAGGTGTCGGGCATGTTGTCATCATTAAAAAAACCATCTAAAAAAGAAAAGAAATCATCAACAAAAGAGCCAGCCTATTCAACTGATACTGACCAAACCTCATCACATAGTGACAATAAAAAGAAACAAGAAACAGTCATTGAGGAAGAACGCACGTTACCTCAAACAACACCTGTTTGGGAAGATGAGCTACAAGAAGATGACAATCAACCAATTCAAAACGATCTACCAGCAAATAATGGTACATATCAAGTAGATGATTATACGAATCAGAATCAACCGATACAAGAAGAAACCATGTCTCAATCAGTTGAAACCACGTTAACTTTCGCCTCATTTTTACAAACAAAAGACGAAAATCGTTATGTTCCGAGTGTTGAAATGGATTTAACTGAGGCTGTATCTAACCCAGTAAAAAAAGTGTCGGATGCATTAGGTATTAATGATATCAACCCAACACCGTTAGAAGAAAAACAGTTGGCATATATCAGAAAACATGTAGACAGACAGTTATTTCAACGGTTACAAGTTCAATTCTCAGATAACCTAAATCAATTATCAGTGGCGTTGACATCAACTTTAGAATCTCTTTATTTAAGCAGTGGATTATCTGACCATGATTTAAATACATTTGTGACACAGGAAGTCACAAAAAAAGAAAAAGAATGGTCGATTAAAAATGAATCTAAGGTAAATGATTTAAAGAACGAATTGAAAAAGGAAGAAAATCAGCGAATACAAGCGTTAGAAGTGAAACATGATAGTGAAATTCAAGAATTAAAAGCGAGACAGTCGGAAGAAAAACAACAAGTTATCACTGACTTTGGTGTTTATGCAACTGATAAATTAGACCAACTAAAAAATACGTTGAGTGAGACGATTCATACCGAATTAAATTCTTATCGGTCAACGCTACAATCTGAACGTCAACATGATTTATCTGTACAGTTGTTGTCAGAGAAAGAAAGGCTGTTAGCTAAACGCGAAGAAGCCATTCTAGAAGAAATTGACACGGTACGCAAAGAACAACAAAGGTACATCGAGTCATTACTGGAAGAACTGGTATCAAAAGAAAATGAATTTCTTTCATTAATAGAACAGGAAAAAATGGCTAAAGAAAAAGAAGCGGAGAGGTTATTGAAGGAAAAGGAGTTACATATTAAAGAGGAAGAAGTCAATATTTTGGCTAATGAAAATAATCAAAAGTCAAAACAACAGACTGACCAACATGAGTTGATGATGAGTTTAATTCAAGCTCAAATTTTAAAGGCAACACAAACAGATGAACCTAAAACAATAGAAGTTACAGTACCAAAAGAACCAACGCCTCCAGTGGAAAATCAATCGACTTTACGTCGTTTGTTGTACTCGGTGGGTGTCGTATCTGTTTTAACCGTTTCATTTTTAGGTTTTAAGTTATATGAATCAACAGAGGATAAAAAATCCATTCAATCTGAGATCGTTAAGATACAAGAAAGCACAAAAGACTTAACTCGTTCACTTGAGGGTATTTCTTCTGAGAATACTCAATTGAAACAACAAGTCGTCAACAGTAAAGAAACACTCGCTAATCTGTTAGATGAAGGGAAGTATGATCGAGCGATTGAATTGTATGGTACTGAACTAGATAAGATTGAAAATGCGATGTATGAGGCAAATGACTTAAAATCACTCACTGCTTTCAATAAATCTCATGATAGTCAATACGGCCATTTAGATGAAGCGATTCTAAGTGGAAATGAAAAAAAGATGATAGAAGAATACAAAAAACTTAATACCAAAACACGTTTACCTGGAGATCGTGAGTTACGTTTGCCAAAGGAAGCCTTGAAAGATGACTAAGAAAGGGTGTTAGAAAATGGCAAAAATACAAAAAACAGGTAAAAATATGACAGTTTTTTCTAAAGTTAGACAATTATTCCGTCGGAAAATTGATGGACAAGACCTACCTTCAGAACAACGTCAAGTAAAGTCGTGGATACGCTATTTGAGTATCGCTGTGTCATGTTTTTTCTTCTTTATCATGGTGTATGTTGGGTCAACCATTAATGGATTTGCTCATGTTATTGCCAAAGAAGGCGTGTTTAAAGTGTTTAAATCTGATACGTGGTGGCGTTTATCAACAATCAGAGTATATTCATTACCTTTGATTATATTATTTCTGATGTTACTCATTTCTATTGTTGTTGGCTTTTATTTTTATCAGTCATTTTCAATGAGATTTAAGCAGTTAAATCGAGGGCAAAAAGGAGACATGAAGTTTTTAGAGCTTAAAGATATTCAGTCGAATTTTAAAGAAATTCCACATGTTGGTCAGCGATTTGACGGCTACGGTGGCATGCCAATTAGTCATTTTAAGGCTTATTATTACATTGATACAGCGACATCTAATACCGTTGTAATTGGTATTTCTCGTTCAGGTAAAACGGAAATTTATATTTTTGCTTTGATTGATAATTTATCAAGAGGACGAAAACAAGCCTCAATGATGATTAATGATGTGAAAAAAGAAATCCTACGTGGGACACAAGGGTTGTTAGAATCACGCGGTTATGATACCTATTCTCTTGATTTGATTGACCCGATGCGGTCAATGAGTGTTCAGTTGTTAGCGACAGCTATTTTTTACTGGCAAATAGGCGAAAAGGATCAAGCAGAATTACTGATTAATTCTTTAACACACAATTTATATAATACTGGTAAAGATACAGGGACAAGCAAACACTTTAACGAAACAGCACAAGGTGTGGTTAATGCGGTGATTCTCTCATTTCTTGAAATGGCAGAAGAAGATGGAGAATACGAAAAGGTCACACTGTATAACGTGTCTCAATTCATGATTGAGATGGGATTAGAAAAGTGGCGTGTAGAATTTGATCCAAAAGAATACAATGCACTGGATGTCTATTTTGAGAAACTACCTGCAGGAAGCTCAGCCAAAGCTCAATTTTCATCGACAAACTTTGCAGGAGATAGAGAAAAGGGAAGTATTATGAGTACGGCCATTCGAGGATTGAAAATATTTCAATTAAAATCCATTGCCAAATTAACGAGTCAAAATACATTAGACTTTAAAAAACTTGGTTTTCCAAAAGACATCATGATTCAATTTGATCCATCCCTTGCTTATGAGAAAGTGACGTTACAATTTCATAGAGGGTCTAAATTATTAGGCGAGCGTGTGGTTGAACCGACTATTAGTGGAATGGCCATGTATTTTTATGACTACGATTTAAGGCAAGGCGATACTGTCACTATTCGTTACCCTAATTCAACGAAACAAGATACTTTAGAAAGTATTGTGACGATTGATAAAATTTATCAGCATGATCCAACACTTACGAAAGATTACCGAGTAGATGTGACAGTGACGAATCAAGGAGACTTGTTAAAAGGAGTGACGATGAGTTACTGTGACCATCCTATTTCTGTTTATATGTGCGTGGCAGACGAGGATAAGAGTTTGCATCCTGTGGTATCCATTGTGATAAGTCAGGTTTATCAACTCCTAATTAAACTTTGTTCTTATTCAGATAACAACAATCAACTCTTTCGTCGATTACATATGATTTTAGAAGAATATGGCAATATGGCATTGATTGCGGATATGCCAAACTATGTGACTGCCTCACTTGGACGAGGTATCTTATGGAACTTTTTCGTACAAGGATACAACCAATTTTATGAGAAGCATGGAAAAGAACTTGGAAAATTAATTCTCGATAATTGTCAAAACACCTGTTATGTGATGTCGAAAGATGATGATACGGTTAAATCCATTCATTCTCTTTTGGGGTCACAAACGATTGAAGAACAATCCATTAGTGATAAGGCGAATAAGTTAGAGGCAAGTCGTCAACGTCGTGTAGAAGGTGAGGAACTCATTCAAAAAACACGTATGCAGACATTACTTGAAGGGGAAACGATTGTTATTGCAGGACTAAATCGAAAGAATAATAAAGGGGAAATCGTCCGTCCGTTCCCAATATTCAATACAAAAGAGACGTCAATGCCACTCAGACATACGTTTGAGTTAAGTCAGTACATTGATACGAGTACGCCATTGTCGGAGCTAAATACTCCTTGTACACACCGTTATTTAGACCTAAATAAATTGTCATGGGACTATAACAAAATCAAGGCAAGTATTGGTGTACCGTTCTTTAACTTGTCTACAACAACGTCATCAGATATCAAGTTTGAAAGAGTAGAACAGGTTATCGACGCTGAAGAAACACAAGAAGATATCTTGATGAAAATTAAAGATATCTTATGGGAAATGATTCCTGAAGATGATGACCGAGATAAGTTTGTTCAAGCGATTGAGGGCAATATCGAAGTAACAATTAAGAGCTTTCTAGGACGGTTACCTCAACGACAGCAAGTTGAGGCATTAATTGAGCAGTACAGACTATTAAGTTAGAAAGAGAGGGGTTTTGTGAGTTCATTAGAATTTTTACAACAATACAGTGATTATGTGGAGCATGCCAGTTTGTTCTCATGGATATGGAGTTTCGTTAAATGGGGCTTTACGATGGCAATGTATCACATGTGTGCGGCAGCAGAAGGATTTATAGACATCGCATTTAAGATGTTTAGCTATTTAGATAGTGGACGAGTTGGGGCAATTTACAAAGGATTTCAGGTTGTATCGTGGACGGTATTAGCTCTAACGGTTATCTATCTTGGCTATAAATTGATCATGGGAAAAAAAGTTAAAATTAAAGATAGCGTGTTTTACGTCATTATTTTAACCAGTTTAATGATTAACTTACCTGGCATCATGAATAAAACAGTTGCATTAAATAAAACACTTTACAATGAGAGTAAGTCATTGGTGACAGATGAAGGAACATCGAACAGTAAAAATCAAAGTGTGGCATTTAATATCATTCGGACGAATGTTGCGGATTTAGAATATTTAGCCAGTGAGGGGTATGACACACTATCGAATCCAGATAGCGTGAAAAATAAAATCACAGAAAAAAACTTAAAGTATGTCGATTTTCAAGAAATTTTGTTACCTGAAGATATCAATAAATTGGCCTCTAGTACAAAAAATGATGAAGCAAAGAGTCTAGGTAAGTACATTGCATTAGATGCACAAGGGAAAATGACTGAAAAGGACATAGAAAATGGTTGGTTTACACTATTTGAAGAAGGGACGTTCAGATATGGTGCAAATAACAGTGCAATGAACGTTAGTTTTATTGTGTTGACGGTTTTCTTTTTCATGCAGTTTTGTAAGTTCATTATCATCATCGTTGATTTAGTGAACATGAAAATTTACGCACCACTTGTCTTAATGAGTGATATTGAAACAGCTAAGAAATCAAAACAGATGATGTTAGATATCTTTGGAGCTATTTTTTCAATCGCAGCACTTGGTATAAGTACCGTCTTATTCAATAGTTTTTATAACTATTTAGTCGGTTTAAAAGTGAATTTATTTGCGTTCTTTATTATCGGCGTTTTAGGAGCAGTTGGTTTTATCAAAGGCTCAGACAGTGTAGCAAAATATTTTGGTATAAATACATCTGTGAAAGATGGCATTATTGGTGCAATGGGAATGTTAGGTGTAGTGAAAGCTGGTCAAGCAGTTGCACCAGTAGCAGGTGAAGTCGTTAGTAATGTTGCCAAAGGAACAAAAGACATCGCTCAAAAATCTTATCAAAAAGCGAGTGAAGGAATACCAAAAGTCGCTAACGGTGTTGGAAATGCGATGGGTCACGTCTCTGAACGTGGATTTGGTGGTGCAGTAAAAGATAAGCTAGCCGATGGAAAAGATGCTGTGACAGATACAGTGAAAGACAAAGCTGGACAAGCTAAGAGTGCGGTTACTTCACCACTTAATGAAGTGAAAAATAATTTTGAAGATGGAAAAATGGATGGCGTTGTTACAGGTCATAGTAAACGAGCGAGTGAATTACAAAAATCTAATCAACCTACATCAGAAAAACCTTTGGAGTCGGCACAAAGCATTAATGATGAACCGGTGAGGTTTAGTAATACGCCACCTAGTCCCTCAGATGTGGATGATTTATCAAAAGCGACGGTTCAATCCTATCAACCTTCCGTAGAAGAATCAGCGAAAACGAATACCAATGAGCCTGTAAAAGCTAATACTCCAACATCTAGTGGTTCTAATGTAGAGGGGATATCAGAGGCTTCTATTGACTCTTATCAACCATCAATAGAAGAAACACAGTATCAGTCATCATCTGATATGCCATTGGTTACGCCTGAATATAGTACAAACACAACAAGTGATCGTCCAGTACAACCAACTACTCAACAAACGTCCACTCAATCAAAGAATGGTGAGTCGTCATCAGTATCAGTAAAGCCAACAAAAGTAACCACACAATCCTCACAACCGACAGCTTCAACCGTTCAATTTAAACCAAATAAATATGACGGTTTCTTTGATAAAAAATAGAAAGGAAAAAGGCAAGAATGGATAACTATAAAAATATGCGAACCATTACCAGCATTCGTGCAAGAGTTAAGATTGCAGTGTTTTATGTGATGGACATTGCTTGTTTAGGAGCAACTTATTTTGCAGGAGACTATCTTCAAAAATATCTCCAGTTTGCACCTAAAATATATATTTTGTTTCAGATTACAAACCTATTAGTGTGTTTGTATATGTGTTTACCATCATTGAATAACCCGAATAGAAATAATTTTAGTGTGTTAATGTTATTTCTATTTAGGGACAAGCGACACTTTTTAAGCAATGATTTTTTATTCATAAAGAAGAAGGGAAAGGAGCAACATCATGGCTAATGTATTAAAAAAGGAGTCTAAATTTTCTTTACCAAAAAGAAATAAAGAAGCCATAACGAGTATTTTAGAGGATTTTCCATACAAACGTATGGAAGATTCTTTTTTAGTAACGAAAGAAGATACCTATCAAGCCTATTTGCGTATCTCGACACAAAACGTATTTAGTTTATCTGAAAAGGAACAAACGCGTTTAATGGATAGTTTAACGACATTGTTGAGGGTCTATGTTGATTGTTTAAATATTGTGTCACTTAAATTTCCTCCAGCATTAGAAAAAAATATCCAGTTTTGGCAACGACATCTCATTCGTGCAAGAAGTGAAGGGAATTTGTATCAATCAATAAGCTGTCAAGAAAACCTAAATAAACTCTTTTGGGTCGAAAAAAACTTGCCAGAGCTAGAATTTTTTCTCATGGTATTTGGTGAGACACGAGATGAATTAGAAGGGAATATTCGCTTAATTAATCGCTTTAGTTCAGATCTTTCAATCACTTATTTAACCTCAGACGAGGTGGAGAAGATAGTCTTTAAGTTGTGTAATATGAATACAGAAATTTAATAAAAAGAACTTTTAGTTCTACGTCTTTGTATTGCCAATTTTATTTTCATCATAGTCTATCTTCAGAAAGTAACAAAACTATCTATTCAATGAATCTATGTAAGTAAAGTACAACAATTTAAAAGGGAGGAAATACAGTGATAACTGCAAAAGAAATAAAACGTTACGAGAAAGAGGGATATGACTTCGAATTTGTTCAACGTGTCTATCCAAAGGGCAATATTGACTTTCCTACAAAGTACGTACGAGGTGGTGATGGATGTTATGCCATATTGCACGTCTATAAGTTACCAAAACGATTGTCTATCTTTTGGTTAATGCAACTAGTAGAAAACCTAAATACCATTTGTCATATTGCCATTGCAACGGCAGATAAGCAAACAACGATAAGAAGTTTAAATACATCGATGTCAGAATTTAGTGATCGAACAGAAAATGAGCGAACCTACACGTCCAGAAATGATGCTTTATCTGAGTTTAAAAATTTAGAACAACTAGGATTAGAGATTACACAAGGTGGAGAAATCATGAAAGAAGTTCATTTACGCCTATTCATTAGTGCAGATAATTTAGAAAAGTTAGATGAACGTGTGTATGATATTCAAACGAAGTTACGTGGTTTAGACTACTCTGCCAGTATTTATTTGTTTGAAGAAAAAGCAGAGTGGTTATCACTCTTTGAGTCATACGAAGAAAATGTAGAAACAATAAGTGGAAAACAAGGGATACCTGTTACTGCCTTACAAATTGGTGGTGGGTATCCCTTTAATCATCAGTCCTTAATAGACCCTAGAGGGTCTTATATTGGTCGGACTGAAACAGATGGTGCTTTTGTTTATGATCCATTTCGTGTGACGGATTCTAGGGCGTCCTTTAGTTCGTTTGGTGTTGGAATGATGGGGTATGGGAAATCAACGTTATTAAAATTAATTGAGGATAGTCTCATTGGTCGAAATACGATTATATATGGGATTGAAAAAAATCGTGACTGGTATCGTTTGATTGATTCGCAAGGTGGAACAATTATTGATTTATCGGGGACAGACGGTATGTTAAACCCTTTAGAAGTATTTGCGACTCGAACAGACACCACAGGCTTACACATTGATGAATTAGGAAGCTATCAGCAACACAAATCTAAATTGTTAGCGATGGTATCATTCATGAACCCTGATATTCGTTCAGTCGATAAATTAGCGATTGGTCGAATTATTGACAATTTCTATGTTCATTTTGGACTACTACCATCTAATTTCCAACAAAAAAGAAACGATATTCATATCACAGGACGTCCCTCTAATGAGTATCCAATCATGGAACAATTTTATCACTTTTTTGAAAATGAATTGACAAAAAATGAATATAAAACTGTTACTCCAATGAAACGCCAAGCGTTAGAAGATTTTAAAGAAGTCTTACAGTCAATGGCTTTTGATAATGGCAATATGTTTAATGGTCATACGACCATTCGTGACTTAGGGAATGAACAAGTTGTCTTTTGGGACATTGATGGCATTAGTAATTATCCCGATGAGATATTTAAAACACAGTTATTTACTGCTTTGAATATGACCTGGAGTCAAGCAATGAAGAACGGACGAAAACAAAAATATTTGTTGGAAACAAAGCAAATTAACGAAGAAGATGTCGTATTCTTTAAGTTCTTTTTAGATGAGTGTCAAAATGTCGTGAACACACAAAATCTCTTTGCCGTACAAGTCATTATTGACTTCTTAAAAGAAATGCGTAAGTTCTCGGCAGGAATTGATTTCATGACTCAATCCTTTCAAGAGGTATTACTTGAGAATGCGTCTGATGAAGCTGTTCAAAAGATTAGTCAGATTTTTGAGTTGTGTAATACAAAAATATTCTTACATACTGATGATTCGGTTATCAGTAAACTGAAACGAATTATGGGCAGTGGGTACTCAGAATCAGACTATGATAGCATTCGTTCTCTGAAGAAAAGGCAAGCATTCTTTAGCTTTGGTAACAACGAAAGTTACGTGATAAATGTTGATCCATCGGCTGAACAATTGGAACGTTTCGCAGGTGGCCATTAAGAATAGAAAGGATGGTTTCAATGAAAAAACGTTCTGATGCTCAAATCGATTCAGCCTATCATTTTAGCCATCGTCGAGAATGGACAGAAGATGATGATAGGTTGTTAGTGGAATACAGTACGACCCTCTCGGATGAAGAAATTTCTCAACGATTGGGTCGAACTATCCCTTCGATTTGGAGTCGTAGAAAACGACTGCGAAAGGAGGGGGAACTTCAATGAAAACCTTGAATCAGTTACAAAAATTATTGCGAGGTAAAGCAAATAGTGCCGATAAATTTAGCTTATTATGGAAAGTCGCCCTATTCATCGTATCTAATCTCATTGTGTTATTAGGTATTGTCATGGTTGGGGTGATTTTCCTTATTTTGTTTACGTCAGGCTCAACGTCAACAGATGAGTCGGACAATGTAGGTGGCGGAGGTTTGCCTTTGCCTGAATCCGTCTTACGTTGGAAAAATGATGTATCACGTATTGCCTCTAAGAATGACGTATCGAAATACGTTGATATTCTACTCGGTATTATCATGGTGGAAAGTGGTGGAAATGGATTAGACATTATGCAAAGTAGTAAGTCCGCAGGAATGGGCCCGAATGGCTTTACCAATCCAATTGATTCGCTTGAACAAGGGATAAAATACTTTGCGACAAACGTTAAACTAGCAGAAGCACAAGGGTCAGATGTATGGGTTGCGGTACAGGCATATAACTTTGGAAGTGGCTATATATCTTATGCTGGAAAGAACGGAAAAACACATAGTACCAATCTTTCTGAAGCCTTTTCGCGTGATGTTGTATCTAAGTCTTTAGGAAATACATCAGGAGCTAAATACAACTATGTCAATGCGGTATCACTTGCTGATGGACGGACTTACTTGTATCTAAATGGTGGTAACTTTCATTATGTTGGCTTGGTAAAACAGTATCTACCAACGGCACAAGGAGGTAGCAATGGGAACGTCGGAAGTGGGGAATATCGAATTCCATTTGATGGTACACCAGTCGTAACCAGTCCATTTGCAAATCGTGTCAGTCCAATTACAGGACAAGCAGAATATCATCTAGGTCAAGATTTTGCACAACCAGCTGGAACAAAAATATTAGCGAGTATGGCAGGTAAGGTGGTAGTGGCAGAGTACCATTATTCTTACGGAAATTATATTGTGTTACAACATAATAATGGCACATGGACGGCCTATGCTCATCAAAGTCAATTGATTGCAAAAGTTGGTCAAACCGTCTCACAAGGTGATGTGTTAGGTATCATCGGAACGACAGGCGACAGCACAGGGATACATCTTCATTTTGAAATAAGAAAGTCTATGTTTGGTGATCACGTTGACCCTGCACCCTATCTAAAATTACCTTAACCGTTAGCTATATTTTTATTTTTTTAAGGAGGAAATACATGAAAAACAGAGCGATGGGATTCGTTATCCTTTTATTAGGAGGTAGCTTGTTGTTGAATGGATTAGCATTTTACACACTAACTACCACACCCGAAAAAGTGGAAACTATCCAACAAAAATATGATAAAGATATCGAGAAAAAAGATAAAAAAATTCAGAATCTAACCAATTATATAGATGCCAATACATCGACAGCACTAGAGAAAGTAGAAGCAGATAAAAAAGTCATTAACCAGGTGTTGTATAGCTTGTTTGAATACACACCGAAAACAAAAGATAATCGATTTAAACCGATTGAAGCACTCATGACACCAGAAGTATTTGAGGAACTTGTCCCTCCAGTTGAAAGACAGACAACGGAAAAAACAACAGCAAGTGCTGAAGAAGAAACACACAACCATACCTATAAAATGGTAGATGAACAAGAAACCGTCTCTATTAAAAACATTACTTTTTACTCTGCTTTAAACGGTGATTATCTTGTTCGATATGATTTAACTTATCAATTTCCAAAGCGTGACGAATTAAGCTATACCGCCTTAACACATATCAAAATGACAGATAATATTATCTCACTTTGGGATCAACACACCATTGAATTTAAGGAGTAGAAGGGAGCAAATATATGACATTTTTAGACCGTTTTACACCGAAAAAAAAGAATCAGTTTACGAAAAACAATGAACGTTACTACAAGATTTTGCTTACAGTAATTGCCTCACTGTATCTCTTAATTATTGGACTAAGTATCACTAATCCAAATGAAGGCAAGTATTTAGCAACTGAAAACGGTAAGGTAATTGAGTCCAGTACCAACGGTCAATTTAAAGTAATTAATCGTTTTTATGATCCAAATACGAAACGATATCAATTGATTTTATGGTTGACTGGTGACCGCTCATTACAAGAAGATTATCAAACAGAATTAACCGCAACAAGTGTGGTTAAAACAGATTTATCGACACAACGAAAGAGTAAAGTAACACGTATTGGTCGACGCTATTTTTCAATCGTTGTATCTAATGTTCCAAAAGAATATGAAGCAGTCCGAACAGATATTGTGGTCAAAAGTCGAACAACACCAGAAAGTGACCCCTACGAATCGGAAATAAAATTGTATTCAAAAGACAGTCAAACAACTAATAAACCAATCAAAGAAGAGACAAAATACTTCAAAGAACAAGCAGTTGATACTCAGCTAAAAGAGACCGATTTAGAAATTCAAACTTTGAAAAAAGAGATTAAAGGGTTACGTTCCGATATCAAAGAAACGAACAATTTAATCGCGAATATTGAATCGGATATGAAACTACAAGTATCAGATGAAAAAGAGGAGTCGAAACAAACATTAGAAGATTATCGCTCTCAAATTGCACAGAAAGAAAAGGAAATTGAGGAACATTATTCTCAAATTGAGGAGCTAGAAAAGAGTAAAACGCAGGTTGATTCACTTTTTTAAGGCAAAAAAAGTATGTTCCAATATGTTCTAGATTATGTTCTAAGATGTTCTAAGGTATGTTCCGATATGTTCTGAACTATGTTCTAAAGTACCATAAAGTATATTCCGATATGTTCTGAACTATGTTCTAAGATGTTCTAAAGTATGTTCCAATATGTTCTAAAAAAAATAAAAGTGACGTCACTAAAAATGGCTTGAAACCCAATAGGCACCGCCTATTAGGAACAAAGTGACGTCAGGGTTCTATTATGCTCTTTCTCTTTAAAATTAATTAGCAAGATACATTGGAGGGATTAACACATGAAAGATAACCGAGTAACCGTTCGAAATATTGAACCAGCCACGTATCAATTTTTAGTTGAACGTGCCGACCAACTATCGTCAGATGACAACAAAGTTTCTGTTAATCAAGTGATAGGGTTGATATTAAATCAACACTATCATAATCACTTACTCAGGGATGAGCTAACGGAAATTGAAAAGGTCGGTCAACGTATGGATAGTCTAACAGAAGCTGTGTCAATGTTGGCATTAACTTATCAAGAACTATTCGAAGAAAGGAGCAACTAATTTTGACAGATAAACCTTATGAACGAAAAAAAAATATTTATATTAAAGAGGAAACACAAAAAATGATTGAAGACATCATGGAGAAGGAAAATATTGCTACACATACTGAGGCTGTTCGGAAAATCATTCATGACTACTACAATGAAAAATTAAAACAAGAGACCGAGTTAAAAATAAAACTCAACTCGATTGATAAGGAAGTCAACGTGTTATCACATTTAATGGTGTTTATGGCAGAAAGTATGAGTGCCACAAAACATGACAAACGTCTTTCACGTTTATATGAAGAAGCAGTCGAGGAACGTGAAAAGGACATTAAAAGAAAACAAAACGGACTGATGTTCAATGAGTAGTCCATCCATTATTTTGACATCTGAATTTGTGACGAGTCATGACACAGGAGCAGTCGATTATTTAGATAGGCAAGACAGACAAGTTGATAAGGATAAGTTCTTAGATGCAGGGATTGAGAAAGAAGCTCATGACATCTTATCGTTAGATATGATTAAGCAACTTGACGAGAATGATTTTTCGACTTATTTAAATTATTTAGGGCGACAACAAGCCTTAGAAAAAACAACCACTCTTTCTGACAAGGAACAAGTTGAAAGAAACACGATTGAAAAAAAATTGACCGAATTTGAAGGAAAGATGACAACTCCTTCTACACAAGAAAAACATTTAGAAGTTCGTGGCTTATTTGACAAACAGTCTGATTTTTTGACTGCTGAACAGAAAGATTTTTACAAAGATTTTTTTGCTGATGCGTCAAAGAATGGAGCATTTCTTTTTCAAGATGTTGTCTCTTTTGATACACAGTTTTTAGTTGACCAGGGAGTGTACGATCCAAATACAAAAAAGTTAGATAGTACAAAATTAAAACAAGCTGGTCGGTTAATGATGAAGAAATATTTTGAATTAGAAAACTTAGAAGACACTGGTCAATGGGTCGGGGCAATTCATTACAATACAGACCATTTCCACATTCATTTTTCAACAACTGAATCTCAAAATACGCGAGAATTAATTTCTATTACAGATAAGAAAACTGGTGAAAAAAAAGAAGTAAGAAATGGATTTAAAAGGCAGAAAACTATCAATCAAATGAAAGCAACTTTTGTCAATCAGTTAATCGACCGTTCAAATGAATTGGAAAAACTATCTCAATTAAGAAATCAATTAGTTGTGACGATACGAGAACAACCACATGACCATTTGGCAAAAGATAAATTGAATCAGTTACGTGATGTGTTACCAAATGAAAAACAAAGATGGCAGTACAATCGTTTATCAAGTGATGTGAAAGAAAAGATTAATGATGCCGTTCAAACGATATTAAAGACCAATAAAGAATTTGATTCGTTTAAACAACTCGTTAAAGAAGAAAGTCAATTTAGAAATAGTTTGTATCGTAACGACAAGCAAGAGGATTACTTTAAAAATAAGATGGCGGACATGGATGTTCGTCTTGGAAATGCGTTACTTAAACATTTAAAACAAGTCGAGCAGGAGCAAATCGAAGCGAAACGATTTGCTCCTAATGTTGTTGCGGATGAAAAAAAAATCGACCAAACCATAAAGCATCAACCTCAATCAAACTTGTCGCATTATTCTCAGTTCAATCAAAAAAAATTAAAGGAACAAATACCAGATGTTAGCATGGTGGGTAGTCGTCATTATTGGCATAAACAAGGCCGACTTATTACAGCTAATGCAGAACCTTTAGATATATCTGTTCCTGTTATGAAAGATAACGGTAAGACGTTATCACATTTTGGTGTTGGGCATGTTTACGATATTTCTCAAACAAAAGAATGGTCGATTCCATCACAATATACGAAAGAACCTGTTGTGAGTCAACCACAAAAAATCAACACTGACACAAACAAGTTACCTACCAATATTTATCGTTATCGAAAAGAACAACGTGACGAAATTTTAAAAAATCATCCAAATGCTCGTACCGTTTTTCCCTTAGAGGATTGGGTAAAGTTAGGCTATCGACCTAATACTTTTGAAAAGCCAACGTTTATCACTCATACCTATAAAGATTCTAATACTGGTGAGCAAAAAACGTTTGAACGAGGCGTTTTTGAACGGTCACAAGTCACACGAGGCACACAGACTGAGCTGAATTATTTGAAAAAAGATTTAGATAAATCCTATACGACACCTTACCGACCATCTGCCATTGACTACTCACAACGAGCAGTCAATAAAGTGGCACGACTTCTCGAAAAAGACTATGACGTGGAACGTAACAAATTTGAGAAAGAACGCTTAGATCGAAAAGTGGCGATTGCACAACACGAGGCAGAATTAGGTTATTAAAATTAGGAGGAAAACCATGACAACTATTAAAACAACACTATCTAAACTAAAACACCGTATGTCTCAAAAAGAGTTTAAACAAATTGAATCCATTGCACTATCTAAACTCTTACTAGCTATTGTAAATACCTGCTTGGTTACGATTGGGTTTATGCTGGTATGTTATATACCAGTTGACGTCCTTAATAACCTACGACAAAGTATCCCCACTTCTGAAGAGAAGATACTTTTTGATGAGGTATCCAATGTTCTTTACGGACTTTTTCAAGTTTTTCTCTTTGGTATCCTATCCTGTACTCTTGTTTTTAATATTAACAAAATGGACTATGCCTCATTTGTAAAAAATGTTATTTATGGTTTGATACTGATCAGCATCATACAGTTACCGATATACATATCGCCGACAGCATTAGTCCTTTTTCTTTATATCTTTTTAGGCATTGGATTCTTTCTAAAACGTCTCATTTACATTAAAAAATTGTACTTGTTACGTGACCTATATATTATTTCTCCTACCAGCAAGTTTGGCTTTTTTAAACGTTCTAAACTAAATTATATCGTTTACTCTCCAAACCAATTTACGCAGATTAATAAAAAGTGGTTACCTTTTGTTGACGTACAGTTAGATGGAAGAAGTTACAGTCGGTTAAGTACAGATTGGGAAGGGCCAGTCGCAACAGATGCTTTTTATGATGTTGTCGTTCAGTCACGATTTAGTGGAATCAAACTAAAACAGTCCGTCACATCCATTGAAACAGAAGAAGGGTATTTGATAGGGAAAGGAGGGGAAGATTAATGTATCCAACAGAAATATATGTCCATCGAATTAATCATCACACACAAGAAATTGAAGTGGAAACATTTGATTTGTTAGGTGTTAGAAAAAGAATAAAGGTTAGTCCTTCTGTTTTAGCAGAGGCAGAACGAGCGTTAGAAACAAGTCATAACTATCCAGTGATTATGTTGTTTGATCAAGAAACAAATACCTTTATTCACGATGTACCAACTAATGAATAAACAAAATGACTATTTTAAAAGACATATTCCTATTATTTAGGACATGTCTTTTTCTTTTTTTAGTTAAAATAAGAAAGGAAGAGTTGTATGCCAAAACAATATAAAAAGAAAACGCCACAAGAAATTAGACAAGAAATTAACCATTACATCGACAGTGCGACACAAAAAATTGATTCTTACCTTACAAATCAATCGGATATCAATGAATTACTTGATTTCATGTCACAATTTCATACGTATTCTTTTAGAAATCAGTTGTTGATCCATGACCAGTTCGAGGGTGCAACGGCAGTCGGTAGTTTTAAATCATTTAGTGATGCAGGTTTTCACGTTAATAAGGGAGAGAAAGCCATTAAAGTTCTCGTCCCAACACCCTACAATGTTTATGAGGGGCTAGATGGTCATATTAAACGTTACAATCAAACCTCCCCTGAAGAACGAAAATTAATTAAAGAAAACAAATTACCAATGAAAAAAGAAATGGCCTATAAGCTAGGTAATGTGTTTGATATTTCTCAAACGAATGCGACGCCAGCAGACTTACCTAATATTTTTCCTAATCGACAGTATGACTTCTCATTTGAAGGAAACGAAGATAAGATGCTACAAACGTTAAAAGATATTAGTCAACAAAATGGCGTTCCTGTTCAAGAGAAACCGATTCAAACAGTCGCAAAAGGACAATATATTAGGAGAAATGATGGTAGTCAGTTGATTCAATTAAATCAACGACTAGAACCACGTAATAAATTAGCCACATTGATACATGAAATGGCACATTCTAAACTTCATCATGCAAAAGATGGGTTAACCACTCCTGAACGCGAATTTCAAGCGGAGCTTGTATCCAATGTTGTCTCAAAACACTTTGGACTAGACACAGATGAAAAATCAATCGGTTATATTGCACAGTGGACAAATAATGGTCAAGATATTGCAGACAAACGAGAATTAATTAAAGGCGTTCATCAAACTGCTATGTCGTTTATTGAGGAAATTCATACTCGTTATGAGTCATTAGACTATGACCAAACACCGATATTATCAAAAGAAGCAGTCAAACCATTATCTTTAACAAAAGAAGCCATTCAAGAGGCAAAAAATGTCAGTATATTAGATGTTGCTTCGTTTCATGGTATTCAATCTTATAAACATTCTAATAGAGAGTATCGTTTGACAGACAATAAGAGTGTCGCAATTTTTACTGATACCAATTCTTTCTATGATTTTGCCCCTAATTCTGAGATGAAAGGAGGTAGTTCAATTCATTTCGTTCAACAAGTATTAGGTGTGACTGATTTTAAAGAAGCCGTAATGCTATTAAATGATCCGTCATTTGAACGTATCACGAGACAGTCGATTGAAAAAGAATCGTATCAATACGATAAAACAAAAGAAAACAACACCTTTCATCGAGCAAAAAATTATTTAGTCAATGAGCGTGGTATCAATGAAACTCTTGTTGATAATCTTCATGATGCTGGTTACATTCGTGAAGACAAACGAGGAAACGTCTTGTTTTGTTGGCATGATAATGGTGAGATTGTTGGGTGTACTGAACAAGGAACGATACAATCAGATAAATATGAGCGTGGTAGCTGGAAAGGAATTCAAAAAAACTCTCCATCTTCCACTCATGGCTTTAATGTTCTATTCGGTGAACCGTCGCACTTAAAATTTTTCGAATCAAGTATTGACGCGTTAAGTTACGCTACTTTGCATCCTAAAGATATGACAGATACCTGGTTAATTTCTTTGGAAGGCATTCAGAATGGCAAGGAAGATAAGATGCTAGAATATGTCAAACGTAGCTATAATAAGACGAATCAAGCACCTAAAAGTATCTCTGTCTGTGTGGACAATGATTCTGCTGGTCATGAGTTTTGGAATAGTTTAACACGTATCAAAAAAGACTTGTTGACGAATGAGATACCTCAAAAACCTCATGGAATGGAATCTGTTGAAAAATGGGATTGGAATGATAGCTTGCGTTTTTTGCGACAGGACGCTTTTTCTAAGCGAGAAGGAGTGACACTGGATGGTGGATACGGACGATAATTTTTTTACAAGAAAACAACTGATGGTGTTTTATGTCTTATCTCTTTTAGTTCTGATTTTTTCTCAAGTCCTTTGCGTTGTAATAGGAGATTGGTTAGTTCCATCTGTGGATCAAACTTACTATACGAATGACTTGCCTAGTATTTTTTCCATGTTGTTGTCTATCAGTGTCATGCCATTGTTTGAAGAGTGGCTCTTTCGGAAAAAAGCCATCACTTTTTTCAATCGGTATTTACCATATCTAGCAAGTATCTGTGTTTCTTCTTTACTTTTTTCTTTTAGTCACTTGCAAGTTTACTTTGTACCTTATTTTGTCGCAGGACTTATCTACTCCTACGTCTACCTAAAAACAGGTCGACTTTGGTTTTCAGTTTTACTACACGCCAGTTATAATGGAGTTAGCTTAGGCTTATTTCTTTGGGAGGTGGGATTATTTTAGCAGTTAATCAAGTTCATCACTTTGTGATTACTGGACGACTACAAACTTTCAAGCGAGATATTGCGATTCAACTGATAGAACTATTCGGTAGTCATTATCAGCCCTTTGTCAGTACCAATACGACGGTGCTTGTTAAAGGATTTTCTTCAATTGACTTATTTAATGTTGATAATCAGTCAAAAAAAACAATCGCAGCACAACAATACGATATCACTCAAATTAACGAAGAAGACTTCATTCTGTGGGTGCTATATCATTTAAAGCACCTTTCTAGTAATCAAGAGCGTCAATTTATCCAACGGATGAAGGAACCATTAAGTAACGTATTTCTTGAATTAGATGATTGTCCTGATAACCAGTTCATTTCAATGGTTATTTTTTCATTAGAAAAGCATTACCCAATTGTCTAGAATAGGTAGCAAAAGTGGGCTTTAATCAAGAGTGGAAAGCGATTGAGTAATGAGCTTTCCATTGAGTCGCCGACAGCGGTGGTGGCGGTCGGAGCAAGGCGACTCACAGGCAGACACAAAAAGAGACACGTCAAAACCCTTGATATAACTAGGTTTTGACGTGTGTTTATGGTATAATTAAAGAGTAGAAAAGTTAATGACGGTAGCTACACCTAATCGAAAGTGAGGTGGTGCATATGATTGTACTTCCTAAAACTAGAGAAAGGAGTAGCATTTTTGTTTGACTCTATTTTAGCGTTAACAATGACAATTATCAGTTTAGTTACTGCGATTGTCAATCTTGTTAAAGCTATTGTAGAATATAAAAAAGAACAAAAAAAATAACCGTCATTTAAACTTTGGCTAGTTTTACGGTTATTTTTTAACTTAATTCAGCTACCGTCTTTAACGGTTCTACTTAGGGGCGTATTCACGTACGTCCCTTACAAATTGATTATACCATAAATAGATGAGATTTGTTAATCAAAACACTGTTTTTTAAGGACAACGTCCTAAAAACAGTGTTTCTTTTTAACTAATTTTTTTGATGTGTTTTTCCCACTTTCCGACTGCCTGTGAGATATTGGTTGGGACTTCTTCTCGGTTACGTTTGCCTTGTATCTGCACGACACGTTGATTGGCATATTCCATAGTGAAATATGGTTTATTGGGTTTGTCTTTTTGACGGATAAACACAATCGTTGTTTGACCGTTCGCATGACGGTCTAAATAATCTTGATTACCAACGCAATGTCTTAACTTGTTTCCCTCATCAACAATCTCTTGTAGGTCTTTAGGGACAAGAAACACAAACTCGTCTATCTCTTTATCATAGTTTTTGATTTGATTTAATCGTTTTTCGTAGGTTTGACGTTTGAGTTCACGTTTCAACTGATTGATGGTATCAACTGCTTTATCATGAGCTTTTTGTAAGTCTTTTGGAAACACCATACTATCATCTAACGGTGTGCTTAGTTCCTGCAACATATTAATATAGTCTAAATAGTAACTAATAGAAAAGTTTGAGAACTTTTGTTTTTTAATATAATTTAAAAATTTCGTTCGTTTGATGGCTTTCGGTAACTTTCGCATTTGTTTGTAGTGGACTAAGTGACTGACACCGTCTACCATTTTTCCATGATGTTTTTGTACGTCTATTTGTAGCATTATCTCATTGAATGACTTATCAGAGTTTTTTAACAGTGATTTGTAACGTTTCAACCATTTTTTAGTGATGATACTCATATCAACCGTACTAAAATAATCATTTCCATAAGGCAACTTACCAGTAAACATAATACTTTCTGATAGAGAATAATTGCCGATTTTTTGTAGGTATTCGATTTCTTCTCGGTACTTGTAAATTCTTGCGATATTCTGTCGTTGAATAGGTGGCAAATCAAGGTACATCATGTCTTGGTTTTTTTTGAGTGTTGACTGCCAGTCATTCGGATAAAAAAGAGTGTTGGTGTATGGACTACTCATATATCCGTAGTTTGCGACTAGTCCGTTATACCAGTTATCATATCCATTGTAGGCTTTGATATGGGCATTATTTGAAAAACGTTCGAAGTTGGTTAGTCGATATTCCAGTTTTTCTTTTCCACCTTTGATGTCTAACCAGTAGCCATATGATTGAATTTCAATTCGTGTCTTGCTTACTAGAATGATACCAAACGGATAGAATTTTTCTGGAAAATCTAATCGAGATGTTTTAGTCAAACGTTTCTCAATAATAGTACCTGTGTCACGTTCACTAGAAAGTATCGTTTGTTTCTTGTTTTGCCATTTATAAATAGGAATTTGGCTCTCACACCACTTGAAAAAGGCTTTAGGTGGTGTGAGTGTTTTACCAATCTGTTTAGATAATGTGTTCGTCATTAGATTGTGGCGAACAAATCTATTTGTTGTTCGCTCGCTCCTTTCTCTGTTTTTGTTGGTTCTTTTTGCTTAACGTTGTTGACTGGTTTTTTATCTGCTTTTTTTGTCGGTTTCTTTTTAGTTGTTTGTTTTTTCGGTAACTCATAGTTAATGAAATAGTCTATTATCCATTGATACACCGTATCATCTTCAATCATGGCAAATTGCTCGTTCTTTGCGTGTTCTTGTGCCTTTTTTGAACAATAGTCTAACGCTCCCTTAATGCTTTTACCGTCTGTCAAAATGCCTTTAAATAGTTCTTGATTGGTTTGTTTACAAAGCCATTGGTGAACACGTTCAATCTGTTCTGACGTGTTCGTTTCCATTTCTTTTAGCAATTTGTCTAGTGCTTGCGTGGTATAACTAATTTCTTGTGGCTCGAAAAACTTTTCATATTCAACACAATCACTTATTACAAGCCATTGGTACGTTTTCCCTTTATCTGTCATACCGTCAATAGATAAAAACAGTGGACTATATTCATCAAGCTCCGTTTTTTTCGTGATAGTTGCTTGTGGTGGCAATTTTTCAAGATAACCTAACAACGTGTCAATCGTGTACACTGTGATGGTGTCGTGAGCGTAAAACGTGAGCCATTGAAAGACACCGACTTCTGTTTGGTGTTGTTCTTTTTT
>NZ_QRJY01000010.1:0-41139 GCF_003471765.1 Vagococcus sp. AM17-17 | reverse complement strand
CTACCATTATCAGCAGTAATTGATTGAAACATCTTGCTAAAGCTAGCTTGTCCGAGCTCAGATTTTAATCGATTAACAGCATAACAAACAGACTCTTCTGTATGATCATCTAACACAACAGTAATCATGTAACGCGTTTTTCTTTCAACAAGAGTAAGTAGAGCATTATCATCTTTAGATTTTGCACCAATAACGCTATCTATTTCCCAATGGCCAAACCTTTCTCCATTGTTAATTATACTTGGTCGTTCATCAATTGATTTTCCTAGTTCTTTTTTATGCTTACGACTTCTTTTCTTTTTAGATGAGAGCCTAAGCTTCATCTTGAGGTGATGGTTTCTAACAGGTAAAAATCCTTTATCAATATAGTTATAAAGTGTTTTAGTAGAAACAAGAGGTTTATCCCACGTCCTTAAGGGCTTGACAAAACCAACAATGGCATCAGGTGACCAATTAAAGTCAATAATCTGTTTACAGGCATAATTAATGAAGTCAACAGCACTGACTAGCTTAGAATTAGCGCCACAACGTTTTCTGTTTTCTATATATTTAGCTTGTCCTGTTTTAGCAAAATAGAGTTGTCTAGTTTTGTTATTTTCTTTGATTTGTGTTGTTGTACCACGTTTCAGCTCATTATTTATTAAAGAACATGTCATACAATCATGAGGGTTACTTTTATATTCTCGATAACAATCTCGATTAGTTGTCGTATAAGTTAATGTTTTCATATTGGGACAAATATATTGATCATAGTATTCGTCATAAACATAATCATATTTTTTGAAAAAACCTTTCTTGGCCATGGGTCTCTTATATGGAAAGATAGGTGTTAAGTTATCTTGAAATAACAAATGAGCAATGCCTGGTGTCTTGTAGCCTGCATCCATCACTAATTTATTCAAAGTGAAATGACTTTTTAATTTATTGTAAATAGAGATAAAAGTACGACTATCATGTTAATTACCTGGATGCATTGTATATCCTAAAACCCATCCGTTTTTATCACATGCCACTTGTGTGGCATAGGCAAAGACTTGTTTATGTTCTTCTTTATAAAACTAGCTACTGTCAGCATCGTTTTTACTAATTTTTTTAACCTTTGTATTTGTCTCACTTTTTTCTTTTTAAGGGCTTTTTTAATTGTTTTTCTCTATCGATTTCAACTTCTTTTTGAAGTGATTTTACATAAAATAATGTGTCTTCAGTTATTTTTTTACTTTTATATTTTTTATTATTTGTATGTGCTTTGATATGAGTCCCATCAATAAATATCTCAGACGTATCAACTAAATGAGCTTCTATTCACTGTGCTAAAATACCATAAAAAATTTGTTCAAAGATATCTGTTCCTTTAAATCTTCTTGAGTAATTTTTACCAAAAGTTGAAAAGTGAGGGACTGAGTCTTGGATATCTAAACCTAAAAAAACCATCTGTAAGCCATATTTACTTCGACTTCTTTAATCGTTTGTCTCATGCTCTCAATTCCGTATAAGTATTGTATCAAGGGAAGTTTGATTAACATAACTGGATCTAAGCTAGGTCGTCCATTAGACTGATCATATTTATCCTCAATAAGTTGATAAATAAAACTAAAATCGACGTATTTATCAATATCTCTTAGAAGATATTCCTGTGGAACTAAGTCTTCTAATGAATAAAAACCTATTTGATTACGTTTACTCATATCTTACTTTTTCAACATTAATAGTCACTCCTTTCCTCTATTTTATCAAAAAAGACAAAGTATCGAAATTCATCAATACTTTGTCTACAGTCTGAAATGGAGGCTGACCCAAAAGTCTCTTTACAGAAAACAAGCATTCAAAAATGAAACCTCTCATTTCAGAATGCTTGTTTTTTCGTGATTTCTCACTAATATCCTTCCTATTTTTTCTCAGTTTTCTTAAATTTAGTGCCATTAACACAAAGCCCAGCTCCTGTGAAATCTTATCTTTTCCTCTTACAGAGAATCGATTGAATGCCAAATTAGCCTTCAGATTTCCAAAGGCTGGTTCAACATCTATTTTTCTTTGACGGTATATTTCTCCTGTGACATCCTCTTTCAAAAGATCTCTTACGTGAGCCTTAAAATATTCCAATTCCCATTTTTTTGAATCACTCGATTTTTACTACTCTTTGCACGAGTACATAATGCTCTAACTGAGCAATTTAAACAAGACTCACATTCATCCATTTTAAGTTGTCTTTTGAATCCAGATTTATCCGTTCGAGTAGAGTAATTTCTAAATTTGACTTCTCGATTATTCGGCAAATATAAGTATCTGCCAAGTAATTATAAATCCAGTTATCTGGAATAAATGGATTTTGTTGGTATTTTTTAGTGTGTTCTTTCTGATACATTGTATAAGTAATTAATGGAGTTCTTTCAAAATCATCTAAAATTGCTTGATAGTTTTCTTCACTACCATAACCTACGTCAGCCACAATGTATTTAGGTAAGTCAAAATAAGATTTCTTGATAGTATCTAAGAAAGGAATCATTGTTTTAAAATCCGTTGGATTTGAAAATATTTCATATGCTAAAATGTATTGATGATTGGTTGCAATTTGAACGTTATATCCAGGTTTTAACTGACCATTCATCATGTGGTCATCTTTCATTCTCATAAAAGTGGCATCATGATCTGTTTTAGAGTAGCTATTTCTACCGTTATAAATATCATGTTGTTCTTTATATTTTTGCTTTCTATAGATAAAGTCAGAAAAAGCTTTCAATGCTTTTTTAGGCTCTTTACGCTCTTTACGCTCAGAACGAAGTTCTTTTCTCTCTTGAACATCTGAAGTATTTTCCATTTTAGTACTTAAATCACTTTCTTTTATTTCCAATTCATCAATGATTTGTTTTAAATTTCCTGTGTTTAACTCATCATCTTCTGAACAAATAGATGGGATAATTTGCTCTTCTACAAATTGTTGATAATAGGACTTTGACTTCTCTCTCAAAGATTCTTCATAACGTTGTGTGCTCTTTTTCCAAACGAAGGTATATTTATTTGCGTTGGCTTCTATCTTTGTTCCATCATTAAAAATAGCTTCTTCATCAATTAATTGTTGAGAAACAAGCTGATTTCTAAATTGAATAAAACATTCTTGAAGTATCGGTTGAACCAGTGGATTCACTCTGAATCGATTAATTGTTCTGAAGTTAGGTATCTGTGATTGCGTTAACCACATAGCACGAATGCTATCTTTAGACATAGCTTCTATCTTTCTTCCTGAAAAAATAGATTGAGTGTAGCCACACAGAATAAGCTTTAACATCATTTTTGGATGATAAGACGAAGTTCCCATTCGATGCTCAAAAACTGATAACACCTCCACAGGGATACTTTCTACTAATTCATCAATCGCAAAAGCGATATCATTTTCTTCTAAATAAATATCTAAATTCAGTGATAAAGTAACCTGTTTCGTGTTATAATTCTTATACATAAATAGCACTCCTTTTTAGTTGGTTTAGTCACCATAATTATAAAGGATAGTGCTATTTTTTTCGTCAAAAAAAGGAACAAAATCAAAAATAATTTTGTTCCTTTTAATTTTCGTTAAGAGACTTTTGGGTCAGCCTCTATTTTTTATTTTTTGGCAGAACGCATAAGTGAATCAAACGTTATTTTAACCAAATATAATATACCAGTTGCGACTGAGCCGGTAAAAAGAATACTAGATACATCTGCAAAAAAGTTTTCTAAACTAGGATTAGCAAATAAGCCAATAAGGTAGAAAACAACGCATAAGCTCAATAAAACAACTGCAAATAATAAAATAATAGCATTTAGTTTGAGTGTTTGATCCTCTTTGTTTTTGTTATTAGTAAAGTTTGTCATGAGTAACTCCTTTTTGTTATTAATCTATTTTTTATAATCATAATATAAAATCTAGTCAATAGTAAAGGTACCATTTTAGTCAATAAAAAACCAGTATCGTCACTTGAATCAGTGTGATACTGGTTTTGTCTATTTTGAAATACTTTTCAGAATATCAGACATCATTTTTTCTTGATATTCTTTAGCATAAGTTTCAGATAATTCTGTTTGTTTATCTTTATTTGTTGCGATAGATGGGTCTTTAGTAATCTCTTCTTTTAGTTTATCAGCAACATATTTTTTTATATCTGCTTCTAAGGTATCTTTTTTAGCAGACATTTCTTCTCCCAGTTTTTTAGCTTGATCCGTACTTAATTCTAACCAATCACTTGGAAGATAGAACATATTTTTTCTAGAATCAAATTCTTTATTGTTTCCAGAAATACCAAATAATAAGTCATAAAAAGAATCTTTATATACCCAACGAGTCGTTTTCATTTCTAGAGTTGCTTTATCTGTATCGGTTGTTTTGACAGTGTTTGTTACATGATCTGTTCCTGTTTGAGAGACTTTTTTCTGAGTAGGTGTTGTTTTATACAGATAGATTTTATCGCCTTTTGTCCCTACAGGTTGGTATAATAGAATATTTAAATTCTCTGCATCAGCTGAACTCACAAGAGAAATTTCTTTCGTTGTTGTTTCTTTCTCCATTCCAAAGTGATGAGCATAATTCATTTCCATTAATACAATACTTCCGATAAAAACAATACCGAAAATCACGGTTAAAATGTATTGCCATGTTGATTTTGAGAAAATAAATGTGAAAGCAAATAGTAACACACTAAGAATAACTAAGATGACAATCATGAGATGACCTCCTTACTTTGAGATGCTTTTTTAGAATTTTCGTGAATAAAGAATGTGGTGACTAAACCGATAATCCCGAATAAAACAGCAACTAAAAAGGCAGCATGGTAACCTGTTAAAGTGGCATGAGTGGCTAATTCTTTGTATTCAAGAGGAGATGATTTTAATAGAGATTCTTTTGGTAACGCATTTTTAGTTTGGTTTGTTAAGACACTAATTAAAATAGCTGTACCCACTGAGCTAGCTACTTGTCGTAAGGTACTGTTTACGGCAGTCCCATGTGTCATTAAATGTTTTGGTAATGAGTTCATACCAAGAGTTGTTAAAGGCATCATAACCATGGAAATACCAAACATACGAACAGCATATAACGTAATAATATAAATAACAGGAGTTGTTTCAGTTAGGAACATAAAAGGAATTGTCGCACTTGTCAGTAAAAACATCCCCATGATACCTAAACGTTTTGCTCCATGTTTATCAAAAATTCTCCCAGTAATTGGCATCATGAATCCCATGACTAATGCACCAGGCAATAACATTAAACCAGAGTGAAACGCAGATTCGCCTCGAATATTTTGAATGTATAAAGGAAGAACCATTTCAGCTCCAATCATTGCCATGTTTGCTAAACTGGAAAGAATTGTTGCAATCGTATAAGTTTTTGATTTAAACACTCTAAGCTCTAAAAATGGTGTTTCAATGGTTAATTGTCGCCAAGTGAAAATAATTAATGTTATAATCCCAACAGCTAAAAAGCTGATAACTTTTGTGCTGCCCCATCCATCATTGCCGACACTAGAAAATCCATAAAGTAATGAACCGAATCCTAGAGTAGAAAGACAGATAGATAAAACATCGATAGCAGGATTAGAAAGTTCTAATACGCTCTTCATAGCAAAAAACGACAAAATGATAACCAATACAACAATAGGAATGACCATATAAAATAAGTCACGCCATACATAATGATCGATAATGTAACCAGATAGTGTTGGTCCTAAAGCTGGAGCAAGTCCAATAACAATTCCGGCTCCGCCCATCGCGGCACCACGCTTTTCTGGTGGAAAGATGTTTAACATAATATTTTGCATTAAAGGCATTGACACACCAACTCCAGCAGCTTGAACTAGTCTGCCAGTTAGTAGCATAGAAAATGTTGGAGCAATCGCACAAAGAATCGTTCCAACTAAGAAAATACTCATCGCACCAATGTATAAATTTTTTGAGTTGAATTTATTCATAAGCCACGCAGAAATAGGAATCATAATTCCGTTAACTAATAAAAATCCTGTTGTTAACCATTGAATAGTCGCAGCAGAAACATTAAAATCTTCCATTAATGTTGGAAAAGCAGTAGTAAGTAGCGTTTGATTTAATACTGTACAAAAAGTTCCAATTAAAAGTACAGCAACGAGTAGACTACGTTTATAGGTGTTACCATGAATATCTAAGGAATGTGTATCACTCATGAGATTTCCTCCTAGTAAGTTTATTTTTACAACAAAAAACAATATACACCTAGCGAACAATCTTGTCAACTACATTGACACGAATGTTCGCCAGGTGTATATTAAGAAGAGATAAAAGTCGCTAGAAGGTAGGGATTAGGTTATATGGTGTCAAAGATTAAAGAGTGGATAGAACATGAAGATATACGTATGGGGATCAGCGAATTGACTAAAAAAACAGGAGCAACAACAAGACAACTAAGGTATTGGGAAAAGAAAGGATATATAAAGTCAATTCAACCAGATCCAAATAGTCCAAGAGCTTATAAGTTAAGTGATATTATAAAAGTAGAGCTAATAAAAGAATACTTAGATAGTGGGTATACTCTTTCTATGGCTTACGAGAAAGCAATTAAAAAGTTAAGTAAGATGCAACGATTTCGTGAGGTTTTTTCTAATTATATTAAAGATGTTGAAATATTAGATGATCAGTATGAAGTATTTACCATAGGACCATTTGATGAAACAAATGAAAAAATAACGATTACTCATGATTCGAAGAATAATTTATTACGTTATAGTATTAAACAAATAGAGGGTAATTAGTTTTAAAAACCATATTTTGGGCAAATAAAAGAAACGAATTTTTCATATAAAATTCAAAAAATATTAAACCTACATTATAAATAAAGGTGTTATAATAAAACGCGAAGAGAGATAACGCTTTCAAAAAATAAGGAGGCTTTATGGAAGAAGAGATTTTAGAACTACTTATTGAGAGAGCGAAAAAAGGTTGTTCATATTCTTTCGCTTATATTTTTGAAACGTATCAGCCGATCGTTTATCGTGTGAAACGGGTTTATCATTTGATGTATTTTGATACAGATGATTGGTTACAAGAAGGTCGGATTTGTTGTTATAAATCAATTCAAACATTTGATCGAAAAAAAGGTGCAACATTTGGTAGTTTTTTTCGTATGAATTTTAAAAATCATGTTTTTTCATTGATTAGACACCAAGAAGCGTATAAAAGAAGAGCAGATAAAGAAACTGGGGCGATAAGTGTCGAAGAAATTGATGGAACGAAAGCTTTAGTAGAAAAAAGGTCATCAGAAAATTTTAAGTATATTTTTTATAAGGAAAATGCGTTATTATTTTCTGAGTCGTTATCTGGATACGAAAGACAAGTGTTTGTTAAAAATACTATAGAAGAGTGTAGCCAATTAAAGGATAAACGAGCGCTATCCCGTGTGAAGAAAAAGTTTATGCACTATTGTATTAATCCATAAAAAATAAAGTAGTTATCTCTCTTAATAAAAAATACTAATTATTCTATGAAAAAATAAAAATAGTGTTGAAAAATAAAAACAATTATGGTAAAATTTGTATTTTTTGTTCGTCTATGGTATACTTAGACAAAGAGGTGAATAAAATGTCTATAAATATCTCCACTATAAAAGAAGAATTAGAAAATAAAGTTGGCAGTAGAATAAAATTGGTAGCTCAAACTGGTCGTAAAAAACAAACTGAGCGTCATGGCGTTTTAGCCGAATTATATCCATCCGTTTTTATTGTACAATTAGATCAAGAAGAAAATGCTTTTGAACGTGTATCATATAGCTATACTGATATTTTAACTCATTCAGTTGAAGTTTTATTTCACGACAGTGAAGAGGAATTAATAGGATAATAAAAGATATAGAGCCTAGAAGTCCTAAGGCTTTTTATTTTTTTAAGGGGGATAATGGATGAAGAAGGTATTATTTGTTTGTTTAGGTAACATTTGCCGCTCGCCTATGGCAGAAATAGTTTTTAGAGAAAAAGTTAAGGATAGTGGATTAGCGGATAAGATACAAGTGTCGTCAAGAGCAACTGGCAGCTGGAATGATGGAGATGCACCTCATAAAGGTACACAAGATAAACTAAAAGAAGTTGGCTTATCATGTGATGGGTTATTTGCTGAAAAAATATCTTCAGATGATTTTCATGAATATGATTACATTATTGGCATGGATGAAAATAATATCCGTGATTTAGAAGGACTATCACCAGACATTGATTCACTACATAAAATTCACTTATTATTATCAGAAGAAGTTGGACTAGAAAAGGAAAATATTCCTGATCCCTACTATACAGGAGATTTTGATTTAACCTATGAGTTGGTTGATAAAGGGACAACTAAGTGGTTAGAAAAAATTAAAGAAGAATTATAAAAATATCCCCGTATCGATTAACTCAATACGGGGATATTTGTGTTTATTTTAATTCGCTAGATGATGTGATAATGTTTGATACAATACCATAGTCTTTTGCCTCATCAACTGACATCCAAAAGTTTCTGTCTGTGTCTTCAGAAATTTTTTCATACGTTTGACCAGTTGCTTCAGCAATTAAACGGTTAATGCGTTCACGCATTTTAACAATTTCACGTGCTTCTATTTGAATTTCCGTACTTTGCCCTTGCACACCACCAGCTGGTTGATGAATCATGAAACGTGTATTAGGTAAAGCATAGCGATTTTCTTTCTTAGCAGCTAAGAAAATAGTAATCCCGGCACTTGCGACCCAACCAGTTCCAACGATTTTTACTTCGGGTTTTACAAATTTAATCATGTCATGAATGGTGTCTCCAGCTTCAACATGGCCCCCTTGACTATTGATATAAATTGTAATTGGTTCATCACTCAAAGCAGAAAGTAGTAGTAATTGACTACTTACTTCTTTTGCTAAGTCTTGATTGATTCCTCCATAAATTAAAATCGTACGAGTTTCAATCATTTTTTGAGTTAACATGGCATTGGTATCCATGGGTGCTTTATCTGACATATAAAAACTCTCCTTTCAATTATTTCTTTAGTATTAGTTTAGCATAAATACGTAATTTATAAAGAAATTAGCGTTTTGCTTTTCGTCCTAAGCCGACAGCATTTTTCATTTTACGTAATGTTTTATTTGCTACTTTAGATGCTTCAATAGCACCTTCATCAAGGATTATTTGTAATTCTTCAGAAGTCAATAATTCATTATAACGTGTTTGAATAGGTTCAAGTATATTTACTACCACTTCAGCTAAATCATTTTTGAATTCAGCGTATCCAGCAGTGGCATATTTTTCTACTAATTCACCAATCGTGAAATCAGATAGAGATGAGTAGATAACTAGTAAGTTAGATATCCCTGGTTTGTTTTCAACATCATATTCAATGTTTCCACTTGAATCAGTGACAGCTGAACGGATTTTTTTTCGTATTACATCTGGTTCGTCCAACATTGAGATAAATCCTTTACTATTACTGTCAGATTTACTCATTTTTTTAGTAGGATCTTGTAAACTCATCACACGTCCACCAGCATTTTTATCTGGAATTTTCACCTCAGGAAGAACAAGAAGTGGTTGATTTTGATTTTCTGCGTAACGAGAATTGAAGCGTTCAACAAAGTCTCTAGTTAATTCTAAATGTTGTTTTTGGTCCTCTCCAACAGGAACTAAATCAGCATTGTAGAGGATAATGTCAGCAACCATTAAGGGTGGATATGTTAAAAGACCTGCACTGACTGATGTTGAGCCTGCTTTTTGTGATTTGTCTTTAAATTGTGTCATACGTTCCAATTCACCAAGAGATGTGTTACACTGTACAATCCATGCTGCTTCTGCATGTGCTGGAACTTCAGATTGGATAAAAACAGTTGCCTTTTCTGGATCAATGCCCACAGCAAGATATAAAGAGGCTAATTGTAAAATTTGTTTTCTTAGTTTTAAACGATCTTGTGGCACAGTAATCGCATGTTCATCTACGATACAAAAGAAACAATGGTAGTCGTTTTGTAGTTGGACGAATTGTTTCATCGCACCAATATAGTTTCCAATGGTCGGAATACCACTTGGTTGAATACCTGAAAAAATAGTTTTCATAAAATAATCATGCCTCCGTAAAAAATTTAGTTATAATAGTATTATACTAGAAAGTTATAATGAATAGGTGATAAAATAGTATTTTTTATCATGACAGAATATGTGTTATGAAAAGAGACACCAATATGTGAAAAATTCAATAAAAAGATAAAAAACATGTTTTTTTATGTATCGGATATTATAAAAAAATATTAAGAATAATGAGTTAATCCTAAAAAAACCTAGTAATCATAGGTTTTTTATAGTACAATTTGTATATGGAAGATTTTAGTTAATAGATTTATTCTACTTATTACTTGTGAAAGGAAGTGACATATATGCTAAAATTATACACTTCACCCAGCTGTACATCTTGTCGAAAAGCACGTGCTTGGTTACAAGAAAATCAAATAGAATTTGTTGAGCGCAACATATTCTCGGAGCCGTTAACACAAGATGAACTAAAGGAAATTCTAAGAATGACTGAAGATGGTACAGAGGAAATCATCTCTACTCGTTCAAAAGTATTTCAAAAGTTAGATGTTGATTTAGACGAGTTATCACTTCCAGAGTTATTAGAGTTAGTACAACAAAATCCTGGATTACTACGTCGTCCTATTATGATCGATGAAAAAAGACTCCAAGTAGGATTTAATGAAGACGAGATTCGTCGATTCTTGCCTAGAGAAGTTAGAGCCATTGAATTAAAACAAGCTCAATTAATGGCAGGAATTTAATAAATAAGTTTACAAAAATTAATAAAAATACTTGTTATAAGAAGATGGATTTGACTAGTTGTTCAAATGTATCTTTTTTTTCTTAAAATTCACTAATTTTCGTAGGTAAAACGGACTAAGTAAAGGTGATTTTCTTTACTTTTTATCAATATGCTTTACAATAGAACTATGTAAATACTTTTGAAAAGAGGTGTAGCCATATGGAAATGGAACGAATTAATGAGAATACAATTCGAGTATCAATTGGGAATGATGATCTTGCAGAACGCGGAATCACTTTTTTAGATTTGCTTGGGAATCAAAGGCAAATAGAGACATTCTTTTATAGTATTTTAGAAGAGGTCGATGTAGATGAACAATTCCAAGGAACAGATGCTGTAACGTTCCAAGTGCTACCCAACCATGATGGACTTGAATTGTTTATTAGTAAAAATACGGCGATTGAAGATGATTCAGATTTCAGTGATTTTGATAATACTCAAGCAGAAGGATTTGTTGATTATTTAAGAAATCAAATGACACCTCCAGAGTCGACCCAAAAAGAAAAGGAAGCATCATCTGATATTGGTGAGTTTAATTATTTAGAAGATAGTATTTTTGGTGCAACTTATGAGACAGTGTTTAGAACATCTGACTTTGAAAGTATTGTTGAGTTGGCTAATAATATCCAGTTACTAAACGCCTTATCCTCATTGTATTTTTATAATAATAATTACTACTTACAGTTATCATTCTTATTGGAAGATAGCACAGAAGGACAAGCAAGAAACGATGTATCTAAAATTTATGAGTATATGGAATTAACGAGCATTACACGAGATGTTTTGGATGAATATGGTGAATTGATTATTGACAGAAATGCATTAAGCATTATGAAGTACTACTTTAAGTAAGAGAATGTTTTCGGACATTCTTTTTTTATTAAAACGAAAAAAGTTAAGGGGTGATAGAATGATTAGACGTCGAGAATTACTGTGGTATAGTGTATTTGGTACGACAGCAACCTTTATCTATTTTTTTATACGATTTATGTCAAAAGGATGGACAGATAATGTTCTTGTAACAGTTACGCTAGCACAAACCGTCGCAATCACTTTTTCATTCTTTGCTAATAAGTTTTTCGTATTTAAAAATACTGGTTTGGGATTTTATTGTTCGTTCAAACAATTTGTTGAGTTTATAGCAGGACGTTTTTTCGTGATTATACTTGATTTAGGGATAGCTTATTTTTTTGTAGAAAAATATAGTAGAACAATGATCTCATTGTTTCATCTACAAAAAGTTAACTACCAGCAATTCGTATTTAGCCATCCTATAATTGGTCCATATATGGGAAATGCCTATTTGTTGAATGAATTTATCTTTACCGTATTGTCTCAAGTTATTGCGACGATTATAAACTATGTTGTATCAAAACGTATTGTATTTAATGCAAAAAAGAGTTATGAAGGAGAGCTGGTATCTTCTTCGTAACTCTTTTCTTTTTATTAATAGGTTGAGTTTTTATTTACAACAAGAGTATCTTCAGGAACAGATTTAGTAATCCATGTACCACTTCCAATGATACAGTTTTTTCCAATAAAAGTATCTCCACCCAAAATAGTAGCACCTGCATAGACAACCACACCATCTCCTATATTAGGGTGTCTTTTTCCATGTTTTGCAAGTGTGCCATCCTCAGCGATTTCAAAACTCCTTACACCAAGCGTGACATTTTGATAAATTTTTACGCGTTCACCAATCACGGTTGTTTCACCAATGACAACTCCTGTTCCATGATCAATGAAAAAGTATGAACCAATTTGGGCTCCTGGGTGAATATCAATCCCAGTTAGACTATGCATCTTTTCGGTTAACATACGAGGGATGATAGGGACTTTGAGTCGATAGAGTTCATAGGCAAGACGATAGATACTAATGGCTTTAAATCCAGGATAAGTTAAAATGATTTCATCCGTACTTTTTGCAGCGGGATCACTTTCATAAGCCGCCTGAACATCGGTTTTTATTATAGTGAGAATATTAGGCAGTTTATTGGTTAGTTCTTCAGCAATAGTCTTGATAGCTATTTCTTCCTCTATAACATAAGTTAATCCTGTGATAATGGATTCTTGAAACATGTCGTTTGTTGTCGTTTGTTCGTGTGAACCAAAAAAATTTGGAAATAGCAAAGAAAAGAAGTCAGAGATAACTTTTTCAATTGCTTGCTCCATTCCAACATAATTCCTAGACATAATAATCTTCCTATTCTGTAAACATTGGTGTAGATAAATAGCGTTCTCCAGAATCTGGTAACAATACTACAATACGTTTATTTTTATTTTCAGGTTGTTTTGCTAATTGAATAGCAGCATACGTTGCAGCACCTGAAGAAATACCAACTAACATACCTTCTTCTTCAGCGAGTAAACGACCTGTTTCAAAAGCATCGTCATTTGATACAGTGATAATATCGTCATAAACAGATGTATCTAAAATAGAAGGGACAAATCCAGCACCAATTCCTTGGATTTTATGACTACCAGGTACACCAGTAGATAAAACAGCAGAGTCAGTGGGTTCAACAGCAATGACTTTGACGTTAGGATTTTTTTCTTTAAGGTATGTGCCTACACCAGTTACCGTTCCACCAGTTCCCACGCCAGCGACAAAAATATCAACATTACCTTCAGTATCATTCCAAATTTCTGGACCAGTTGTTTGATAGTGGATTTCAGGGTTAGCAGGGTTTGAGAATTGAGATGGAATAAAACTATTATCAATTTCAGATGCTAGTTCTTCCGCTTTGGCAATCGCACCTTTCATTCCTTTAGACCCTTCAGTTAAGACAAGTTCTGCACCGTATGCTTTCATTAATTGACGGCGTTCAACCGACATTGTTTCAGGCATAACGATAATTAACTTATAGCCACGTGTAGCAGCCATCATAGATAAACCAATTCCAGTATTTCCAGAAGTGGGTTCGATAATGGTTGTATCTTTTGTTAATACACCACTTTTTTCAGCGGTATCTAGCATCGCTTTAGCAATTCTATCTTTTACCGAACCAGCTGGATTAAAGTACTCTACTTTAGCTAAAATAGTAGCATCTAGGCCAAGTTTATTTTCAATCCCTTTTAATTCAAGTAAAGGCGTTTTTCCAATAAGTTCATCAATTGAAGTGTAAATTTTTGTCATATAATCTCTCCCTTTTCTTATTTAATTTGTCACTTTTTTCTAATATATAAATTATAACGTGTTTAAGCTACTATTCAAAATATAAAGTCTAAATCTTAGAAAAATAGTTACTCGACAATAATTGTATAGGAATTATTTTGTCTCTTCATGTTATGCTAAGAGTTAGATGATTTAAATTGAGAAATTTTATTAGTAATCAAATGATTAAAAATGATCTTTAAAGCAGTATTACAGGGAGGATATTAATTTTTTAGTGTCATAGTTGTTCATAAAATTTTAGAATGATAAATAGGAGATTAATTCATAGTTTATTTGAGTGGGATATTGGTATGTAACAATGATTAGGAGTAAGAAAAGAGATGATGAGTATGAAACGAAAAAATTAGAAATATGGTTAGTTGCTTCGATTAGTATGATGTTAGTGGGTTGTACTCACCATTCCAATAAAGAGACGACAAAATCCACTAAATAAGATTTAGAGAAAAAACAAGTTGTGGTAAAAAATACTGAGACCAAAAATATCTTATTTTTTTTGATAAAAATGACAGTATTGATTATTTTTATAATACTTATTTTATCAGTGAAACAACGCTAAAAAGACAGCTGTCACTAATAGTATTGATGTTTTGGCAAAAGATGTAACTTGGCTTACCTATTATAACTATTTATTAATTAGTCGAGTCTTTCGCTATTGGGACTATCGTTCATTTGAAAAATTATCCAAAATAAAGCCAGTTTCTCTTGCTAGTTCGACAACTTTAGATAAAAATCATGTAGGTATTTTGGCTTATATGTTAAAATAAACGTTTCAATCTAAACTAGATATTGTGTTCAAAGAATATGGAAAGACATTATTCAACAGTGAAGAGAATAAAAATAGTTTAGAAAAAGTGGATCTTGTAATCAGTAATCATTCGTTTTACCACCAGTTAAGTCATAATATTATGGTAGATGATGTAATTGAAACATATCGTCTAGAAGAAATTAAGAGGGCAATCGATTTAATCTTAATGAAACATACTAGACAAGAGTCAATGGATAGCGCATAACTGTGATTGAAAAAGATTGTGAAAAATGATAAACTAAATGTGAAAATCATCACAACTTTAGGAGGGGTCGATTGTGGAGGAACAAAAGGATATTAGAATGGTCCCAAAAGCAACAACTAAACGTATACCACTTTATTTTCGATATTTGAAAACATTACATGAAGCAGGTGTTAAACGCATCAAATCAAATGAGTTTAGTAAAATGATTCAAATTCCGTCAGCGACTATTAGACGAGATTTTTCTCATTTTGGTGAATTAGGACGTAGTGGATATGGGTATGATGTTCCTTATTTGATAGAAGTATTTAGTGATATTCTAAAAACAGATATTGAAAAACGTATTGCACTTGTTGGGGCTGGTAATCTTGGAAAAGCGCTTATTAAAAATAATTTCAGACGAGATACTAACTTAAATATCGTTGCAGCGTTTGATACAAATCCGGAACTTATTGGAGAAAAAATCAATGGTATCACAGTAAAAAATATGAGTGAGTTAAAAAGTATTGTGAAAAAAGAAGGAATCACGACAGTTATTATGACTGTACCGAGTAGTAAAGCCCAACAGGTCATTGATCAAGTTGTAGACGCAGGTGTAACGGCTATTCTTAATTTTGCTCCTAAACGGTTGAAAGTCCCATCTCACGTACAAGTCCAATACATTGATTTAACAACAGAATTACAAACGTTAATTTATTACGATGAAAATTATAATCATGCAAATGTTAACTTGATTTAGTTTTTTCGAGGCATGAACTTTGTATATTTGACTTTATTTAACTATAATGAGGTAAAGTCATGAAAAGGATGTGTCGACATGGAAGTATTGTTAAAAGGAAACCCAGTAGAATTAGTAGGGACACCACCAAAAGTTGGAGAAAAAGCCCCATTATTTAGTTTAAAAGATTTGTCAGATAATGTGATTTCATTAGAGGAATTAAAAGGAAAACCAGTTATTATTAGTGTGGTACCTGATATTGATACTAGTGTTTGTGCACTACAGACAAAACACTTTAATAAAGAAGCAGCGACAATTAAAGACGTATATTTTTTAACGATTTCAAATAACACAAAAGAACAATTAGCTAATTGGTGTGCAGCTGAATCAGTTGACATGACCATGTTAAGAGATGAAGAAGGTGTTGTTGGAAAAGAATATGGTATTTTAATTCCATCAATTAATCGTTTAGCACGTTCAATTTTTGTGTTAGACAAAGATGGCGTCATTACATATGAAGAAATCGTACCAGAAGTATCAAGTGAACCAAATTATGTTAAAGCATTAGATGCTGCAAAAGCGCTAATCTAAGTTTGACGAAATGATGCTATCAAGGTAAAATGAATGGCATAAACAACCACAAAGAATAGGAAGAGTAATACTTGGATATGTTGTAGAAAGAAAATCCATCGGCTGAAAGATTTTCCATTTAAAAGTATGAAGGTAGCCTAGGAGTGGGAACCGTATTGTCAACGTTATATGACCTAGAGAGATAAGCATATTTGTATGCTTATAAGATAGGTGGTACCGCGAGATGATCGTCCTAAAGTTAGAAATAACTTTAGGGCTTTTTTGTTTTGAAAAATAAAAAATAAGGAGAAATTTACATGACAGATGAACAACAAAACTTAGCGCCAAAGTTTGAACCAAAAGCTGTTGAAAAAGGGCGTTATAAAGAGTGGCTAGAAAAAGATTTATTTAAACCAAGTGGGGATGAGAGTGCACTAGCGTATTCTATTGTCATTCCACCACCAAACGTGACAGGAAAGCTTCACTTAGGTCATGCATGGGACACAACGCTTCAAGATATGATTATTCGTCAAAAGAGAATGCAAGGCTTTGATACATTATGGTTACCTGGTATGGACCATGCAGGAATTGCGACACAAGCGAAAGTTGAAGAAAAATTACGTGGTGAAGGTGTGTCACGATATGATTTAGGTCGTGAAAAATTCATCGAAACAACGAAAGAATGGAAAGAAGAATATGCCGGACACATTCGTGAGCAGTGGGCGAAATTAGGTTTATCTTTAGACTATTCAAGAGAAAGATTCACCTTAGATGATGGACTATCTGATGCGGTGAAAAAAGTCTTTGTGACACTTTATAATAAAGGCCTTATTTATCGTGGTGAGTACATTATTAATTGGGACCCACAAGCAAAAACCGCTCTATCTGATATCGAAGTCATTCATAAAGACATCGAAGGCGCGTTTTATCATATGTATTATCCATTAGCTGATGGCAGTGGAAAATTAGAAATTGCGACAACACGTCCAGAAACCATGCTTGGTGACACAGCAGTTGCCGTTCACCCTAAAGATGAACGTTACCAATATTTAATTGGCAAAACAGTGATTTTACCATTAGTGGATAAAGAAATTCCGATTGTCGCTGATGATTATGTTGATATGGAATTTGGAACAGGTGTCGTAAAAATTACACCAGCCCATGACCCTAACGACTTTGAGGTGGGTAATCGTCATGATTTACCTCGTGTTAACGTGATGAATGATGACGCGACAATGAATGATTTAGCTGGTAAATATGCCGGTATGGATCGTTTTACTGCACGTAAAGCAGTCATTAAGGATTTAGATGAGTTAGGACTACTTAAAGGTATTGAAAAAATGACTCACAGTGTTGGTCACTCTGAGCGAACTGGAGTCGTGGTTGAGCCAAGATTATCAACGCAATGGTTTGTTAAAATGGCGCCACTTGCAAAAAAAGCTGTTGAAAACCAAGCAACAGATGACGCCGTTGATTTTTATCCACCACGTTTTAATCAGACATTCTTAACATGGATGGAAAATGTACATGACTGGGTAATTTCTCGTCAACTTTGGTGGGGACATCGTATTCCAGCTTGGTACCATAATGAAACAGGCGAAGTCTATGTTGGAGAAGAAGCACCTAAAGACATTGAAAACTGGCATCAAGATGAAGATGTATTAGATACATGGTTCAGTTCAGCTCTTTGGCCGTTTTCAACAATGGGTTGGCCTGATACGGAGTCACATGACTTCAAACGTTATTTCCCAACGAATACATTAGTGACTGGTTATGACATTATTTTCTTCTGGGTAAGTCGCATGATTTTCCAAAGTTTAGAATTTACTGGAGAAAGACCATTTGAAAATGTGTTGATTCACGGATTAATTCGTGCTGAAGATGGACGTAAAATGAGTAAATCTCTTGGTAATGGTATCGATCCAATGGATGTCATTGATCAATACGGAGCAGACGCTTTGCGTTGGTTCTTATCAAATGGTTCAACACCAGGTCAAGACATGCGTTTTAGTTATGAAAAAATGGATGCTGCTTGGAACTTTATTAATAAAATTTGGAATGCCTCTCGTTTTGTATTAATGAATATTGAAGGCATGACGTATGATGATATTTCTCTTGATGGTGATAAGACTGTTGCAGATAAATGGATTTTAACTCGTTTGAATGAAACGATTGAAAAAGTAACGAACTTCTTTGACCGCTTTGAGTTTGGTGAAGCTGGTCGTCATTTATACAACTTTATTTGGGATGACTTCTGTGATTGGTATATTGAGATGAGTAAGGAAGTTCTTTATGGTGAAAATGAAGAACAAAAACAAATGACGCGTAGTATTTTAGTATATGTGCTAGATAACATTTTACGTTTACTACACCCAATCATGCCATTTGTGACAGAAGAAATTTGGGAAAAAATCCCACATCAAGGTGAATCAATTGTAGTGGCAACTTACCCAATAGTAAAGGATGATTGGACAGATGTACAAGCGGCAGAAGGTATGGAAGTATTAAAAGAATTAATCCGCTCAGTTCGTAATATTCGCTCAGAAGTGAATGCACCAATGTCTAAGCCAATTACATTGTTAATCAAAACATCAAAAAATTCAGTTAAAGACTTCTTTGAAGCAAATACTAATTATATCGAACGTTTCTGTCATCCAGAAGTGTTAGAAATTAAAGAAGAATTTGATGTACCAGATTTAGCCATGAGTGCAGTGATTACTGGAGCTGAAATCTATTTACCGTTAGAAGATTTAATCAATATTGACGAAGAAATTGCTCGTTTGGAGAAAGAGTTGGATAAGTGGACGTCAGAAGTAGCACTTGTTGAGAAGAAATTAAGTAATGACCGTTTTGTTTCAAATGCACCAGAGGCAGTTGTTGCAGCAGAACGTGAGAAACAAAAAGATTACTTAGAAAAACAAGCCTCTGTAAAAGAAAGACTGGCTTCTTTGAAAAAATAAATAAAGGTGGCTGTACAAGATGGAGTATGGAGAAATCATTTCATGGATACATGAACGCACAAAGTTTGGTATTCGTCCGGGGTTAACACGAATCAATTATTTATTAGAACAATTAGACAATCCGCAAGATAAGTTAAAAATTGTTCATATCGGTGGAACAAATGGAAAAGGATCAACGACAACATTTTTACGTTGTCTGTTAGAGCAACAAGGCTTAAGGGTCGGAACCTTTACCTCACCGTATATCGAATCATTTAACGAACGCATTGCGATTAACGGCCAACCAATTCCTAATGAAGATCTGGTTGAATTATGTGAAAAAGTGATACCTATCGTAAATAAGATGGATGAGGTACCTGATTTAGCTCATACTGTTGAATTTGAAGTATTAACAGCTATGATGTTTGATTATTTTGTTGATAAGAAAGTTGATATTGTTCTAGTTGAAGTTGGTTTGGGCGGACGTTTTGACTGTACGAACGTGATGACTCCACTTGTGTCAGTAATTACGACAATTGGTTTGGACCATGTCGATATTTTAGGAGATACGATTGAACAAGTTGCTAGTCAAAAAGCTGGGATTATTAAAGAAGGAAGGCCAGTTATTGTCGGAAATGTTTCAGATGAAGCATTTGATGTGATTAGTAAAGAAGCAAACTCATTACATGCTCCAATCAAACGTTATGGGGTTGACTTTGATAGTCAATATTTACAACCAACTGATAATTGGGGAGAAACATTCCATTTTAAATCTGATAAAGTTAATTTAAAACAATTATCCATTAATATGGTTGGAAAACACCAAGTAGATAATGCAAGTGTTGCCATTGAAGCATTTAACGAAGTGGCTGATATGCTTCATTTACCAGTGTCTAATCGTGATTATCAAAAAGGATTACAACAAGCATTTTGGCCTGGTCGTATGGAAAAAATTTCTGATGAACCATTTATTGTATTAGATGGGGCGCATAACGATCACGCGATGGAAGTATTAGTAGACAATCTAAGACGAGAATTTTCAGATAAAAAAATTCATACGATCTTTGGGGCGTTGACCACTAAAGATATTCAAGGTATGATTGGGTTATTACAGTCAGTAAACAATCTAGACTTGAAAGTGACCACGTTTGATTACCCAAAAGCTTGCACGAAAGAATTATATGAAGAGATGGGATTAACAGCATATAATCACTGGCAAGAAGCACTATCAGATACATTAAAAGAAGTATCAGGGGACGATTTGATTTTAATTACCGGCTCACTATACTTTATTTCCCAAGTAAGACAAATTTTATTAGGAGAGTGACGTGTGAAAAAAATAAGCGGCGTTATTTTTGATATGGACGGATTAATCTTTGACACAGAAGCAGTCTATTCAAAAAATAATATTGAAATTGCACAAAAATTCAAGATGCCTGGCTACGATGAGGAATATTATAAATCTGAAGTTGGTTTAGGTGAGAAGGCAGTTTACCAAAAATATGTCAACGATTTTCCAATGTTGAGACAAGATGAGATTGACCAATTTTTTAAAGAAAGTCGAGCTAGTACATGGGAAGAATTTTCGACAGTGGGAGCACCGATTAAACCAGGTGTGGAAGAATTGTTAACGTATTTAAACAATCACAGCGTAAAGTGTGTCGTTGCTTCAAGTAATAACCGTGAAGCGATTGATATGTTATTAGACAAAGCTGGATTTATGGATAAGTTTAGTGGGATTGTCAGTGGCAATGATGTGACACATGCTAAACCACATCCAGAAATTGTTGAAAAAGCTGTCGAAATATTAGGTACACCAAAAGAAGAAACGATAATGCTAGAAGATTCATTGAATGGCATTCGAGCGTCTTTCACTGCCAATGTACCAGTCATCATGGTACCGGATTTGATTTTACCAAATGACGAAGCGAAAGAAAAAACACTGACTATTAAAGATAGTTTGTATGATGTGTTAGACTACATAAAATCAGTTTAAATCAAAAACTCCTTTTTTCACGTATATTTTGAGTGAAGAAGGGAGTTTTTTTATATGACTAACATACTACACACATTCGACTACCAAGATCAGTTGTTACCAAGAGAACGTTTGATAGAACATGGTGCAGAAGTATTGTCTAACGAGGAGTTACTAGCAGTGATTCTTCAATCAGGTAATAAATCAAATTCTGTCATGGAGTTGGCAAGAAATATTTTGACTTATTGCGATGGTTTATATGGCATGAAGACGATAAAAATTGAAGAGTTGATGAGCTTAAAGGGGATAGGGCAAGTAAAAGCCGCACAAATAAAAGCGGTCGTTGAGTTAAGTAAAAGATTGAATCAATCAACAAAAGAAAAATATGGTAGAATCTGTTCGAGTCAACAAATTGGTGAGAGTTTAGTTGAAGAAATGAAAGATTTAGTGCAAGAACACTTTGTGGTATGTTACTTAAATGCTAAAAATGAAATTATCAAAAAAGAGACTATTTTTATCGGAACGCTCAATCAATCTATTGCCCATCCTCGTGAAATATTCCATTTAGCAGTGAGGTATTCAGCCTCTCGTATCATTTTAGTTCATAATCATCCATCGGGAAACCCAGAACCGTCAGATCAGGATGAAGTATTCACAAAACGTTTGGTTTCTTGTGGTGAAATGATGGGAATTGAAGTGTTAGATCATATTGTTGTAGGAGAATCCGATTATATCAGTTTTCGAGAAACGCAGAGATTATCATTGTAAAAACGGGACTTTACTTGCAATTAAAACAGACATGAGTTATCATGAATATGTAATATGGTTTTGGATTTCAATAGATGTTGTATGAAACACCCTCTATCGACCGAAAGCAAGTATTACAAAAATTAACATGTGCTACGGCACGAGGAGGAAGTAACATGGCTCAAGGAACAGTAAAATGGTTTAACGCAGAAAAAGGATTTGGATTTATCCAACAAGAAGAAGGAAATGACGTATTTGTACATTTCTCAGCTATCGAAGGCGACGGATTTAAAACATTAGAAGAAGGTCAAGCTGTAACATTCGAAATCGAAGAAACAGACCGTGGACCTCAAGCAGCAAACGTTGTTAAAGCGTAATTAAATTATAATGAAAATGTTTAGTGTAAGTAGGAGAATCTACTTACACTTTTTTATTTATAGAGATAAGTTGCATCAGCTATAAATATTAGATAATATGGATAAATAATTTAGTATAGATAGAAGGAGGAGTAAAGTAATTGGAAATTAAAACGTTATTAATGATCTTCTTGATTAATTTTTGTTACGTTACATTGAATACGATTCGTTTTATGTTAACGATGAAGGGGTCTAGAGTGGTTGCCCCATTACTTAGTATGGTGGAAATTTCAATTTATGTTGTAGGTTTATCGCTTGTATTAAATCAAATCGATAAGCCACTCAATTTATTTGTATATGCTTTAGGATATGCATGTGGTATTGTCGTAGGTATAAAAATAGAGGATTATTTAGCTCTTGGATATATTATGGTGACGGCAATTGTTCCTTTAAATGAGGAGAATCATAAACTTCCAGAAATATTAAGAGAGGAAGGATATGGTGTCACACAAACTATAGCTCATGGTCGTGAAGGTGAAAGGTTAGTTTTAGAAATTTTATCAGCCAGAAAATCTGAACGTTCATTATACAAATTAATCAAGGAATTTAATGACAAAGCTTTTATTATTTCATATGAACCCAAATATATATCTGGTGGATTTTGGACGAAAAAAGTACGAGAGAGGAATCGTTAGAAATGATTCAATTTGAACGAAAAAAATTTGCTGAACTCACCCATCAAGAGTTATTCTATATGTATAAACTACGTGTGTCAGTATTTGTTGTGGAACAAGAATGCCCTTATCAAGAAGTAGATGATACGGATCTATCAGCTACACATATTTTAGGAAAAAATGAGACCGGCGAGTTGATTGCTTATATGAGAATCTACGAAACGAGTGATACTTGTTGGCATATTGGTCGTGTCATAGTCAAAAAAGAGGAACGCCAAGCAAATTATGGCCGGCTTCTAGTTGAATTTGGACTATCCCAAATTAGTAGTGGGTGTCTAATAAAAGCACAAGCTCAAGAGAGGTTACAACGCTTTTATGCATCATTTGGTTTTCAACCAGTATCAGAAGTATATTTAGAAGATAATATTCCACACATTGATATGGAATTTAAAAAAGTGTAAAAAAGCCAATGATTATCTAGTATTAGATAGTCATTGGCTTTTTGATTATTTATCAGATGTTTCTAAAACCATTGGTAAAATCATTGGATGACGTTCGGTTTTTTCAATTAAGAAAGGTTGAACAGTGTTTACAATAACTTCATTTAACATGATTTCGTCACAATCAGGATGTTTTAAGGCTTTTCGAATCGCATTAAATAAAAGACGTTGTGTTTCTTGAATTAGTTCGCCAGATTCTCTCATATAGATAAATCCACGAGATAAAATATCAGGTCCAGCAACAATCATTTGTGATTTATAATCAACTGTGGCAACAGCCAATACTAAACCATCTTCAGAAAGAATACGACGATCTTTAAGAACAATATTTCCAATATCCCCAATTCCGCTACCATCTACATACACATCTTCAGCGTTAAAGTGCCCAGCACGTCTTGCGCTATCACTCGTTAAAGCTAGGACATCCCCATTCTCTAAAATGAAACAATTTTCTTTTGGGACACCTGTTGCTTGAGCTAATTTGGCATGGATGTTTAACATACGATATTCCCCATGAACTGGCACAAAATATTTTGGTTTAAGTAATCTCAAGAATAACATTTGCTCTTGTTGACCACCATGACCAGATGTATGAATATTGTTTACTTTTCCATGAATCACGTTTGCTCCAGCTTCTGATAACAAGTTGATTAAACGATTCACACTTGTGGTGTTTCCAGGAATTGGTGAGCTTGAAAAGATGACAGTATCGTCAGGTTGAATTGAAATTTGACGATGAGTTCCGTTAGCAATACGACTTAAGGCAGCCATTGGTTCACCTTGAGAACCAGTACATAAAATCATAATCTCGTCAGCAGGGTATTTGTTAATATCACGTGCATCAATAAATGTGTCTTCAGGTACAGTAATATGTCCTAACTCACGACCATTGACAATGGCATTTTCCATACTACGACCAAAAACAGCAATTTTCCTTCCTGTTTTCACTGCAGCTTGAGCTGTTTGTTGTAACCGGAAAATATTTGAAGCAAACGTTGCGAATATGACACGACCTTCAACTTTTTCAACGATTTTAGTAATGGATTCTCCAATTACTTTTTCAGATTTTGTAAATTCAGGTACTTCAGCATTGGTACTATCAGATAGTAAACAAAGGACACCTTCTTCTCCTAAGCGAGCCATTTTATGTAAATTAGCAGGTTCGCCAACTGGTGTGAAGTCAAACTTAAAGTCACCAGAATACACAATATTACCTGAGGGTGTTTTAACAACCACACCATTAGCTTCTGGAATACTATGAGTAGTCCTAAAGAAGCTAATTTGAGTTTTTCTAAATTTAATGACCGTATCTTCATTAACTTCATGTAAGACAGCATCACGTAACAATCCATGTTCTTCTAATTTGTTACGAATAAGTGCCAAAGCAAGAGGTCCAGCATAGATTGGAATATTTGCTTGACGTAAAAGAAACGGAATACCACCAATATGATCCTCGTGACCATGAGTGATGACTAATGCTTTTACTTTTTTAATATTTTTAACAATGTATTGGTAATTTGGTATGACATAATCGATTCCTAAAAGGTCGTCTTCTGGAAATTTAATCCCAGCATCAATAATGATAATCTCATCTTGAAATTGGACACCATAAGTGTTTTTACCGATTTCCCCTAGTCCACCTATTCCGAAAACACCAGTTTCATTGTTTTTTATTTGGGGTTTCATGACTAGTTAAACTCCACAAGTTCGAAATTAGTGTGCTCTTTTTCATATTCTAAGTGGTTTCCTTCTAGGGGTTGGATGAATTCGATATTGTAATTAGTGTGCTCAGTAATTAAGCGGCGAGCAGTAATAGGTGAATCTGACTCGATGTAAAGAGATTGTGTTTTTTCTCTTTGTGGACTAAATTTTTTATCCTCTTGGTAATATACTTTATAAATCATTTGACATTTCTCCTTTATAATAAATGACATTTTATCTTTAATTAATTTGTAAAAACACGACAAAATTAGGTGCAAGTAGACACCTTTTTGAAGTAATAGTTATCCTAAATACTTGATTTAAAATAACATGGAATCTTGTCTCATTCCACGGATGTTCACTATCTTTTTCACCGTCGTATTTTGGAGCATATTACTCCAACAATTAGGTTTATTTTATCATAATTGCAAATAATTGTATAGAAACATTCATCATGACAAAAAAAGGATAACGATTACATCGAAAAAATAAGATAATTCGCAATAAATCACTGACATTTTATCCGAAAATCAGTTATGATAAATGAAATGCATTAAATACCTATTAAATGAAAAAGAGGGTGTATAAATGAAAACAATGTGGAATTACGCTATGAAACAAAAAAAGTTATTATTACTAAATTTTTTGTGCGTATTTGGCTTTATTTTAATAGAGCTAGGGTTGCCAACTTTACTAGCTAAGATGTTAGATCAGGGTGTCGCAAATAATGATATGTCAGTAGTGAAACAAGTTGGTTGGCAAATGGTATTAGTAACAGTAGTTGGTATTATTCTAAATATTAGTTTAGCCGTGGTAGGTGCAAAACTTAATACGGGAATTATTAAACATATGCGTGAGGATATGATGGAAAATATTCAACGATTTTCTCATAAAGAATATGAAGATTTTGGTATGTCGTCACTGATTACTAGAACAACTAACGACGCGTTTCAAGTGATGAATTTTATGGGTATGATTTTAAGAATGGGATTTATTACCCCAATTATGTTTATTGCAAGCTTGTATATGATTGTTAGGACGAGTCCTTCGTTAACTATATTTGTGTTTATCGGGTTACCATTTTTAATATTAGGCATGTTAGTGATTGCTAAGTTTTCAGAACCACTGTCAAGTCGTCAACAAAAAAATCTTGATAACATGAACCTGATATTGCGTGAGAACTTATCTGGATTAAGAGTGATTCGTGCGTTTGTTAATGAAAAATTTGAAGAAAAACGCTTTGAACAAGTGAATAAGGCATATGCAACAAGTTCAATGAAATTATTTAAATTAATGGCTTCAGCTCAACCAGCATTTTTCTTTCTATTTAATATTATTATGGTGTTGGTTATCTGGTTTGGGAGTATCCAAATTAATGATGGTAGCTTAGAAGTGGGAAATTTAATCGCATTTATAGAATATATATTCCATGCCTTATTCTCATTTATGTTGTTTGCTTCTGTTTTCATGATGTACCCACGTGCAGCAATTTCAGCTGCTCGTGTACAAGAAGTCTTAGATGTTGAACCTGCTATTCAAGATAATCAATCTGGCATCACAGAAACAAAAACACAAGGTGTCATTGAATTTGATAAGGTATCTTTTGCTTATCCAGGACATAGTGAAAGTCCTGTCATACGAGACGTTAGTTTTACAGCTAATCCAGGAGAAACAGTAGCATTTATCGGAAGTACAGGTAGCGGTAAATCCACTTTAATCCAATTAATTCCTAGATTTTATGATGTGAGTCGAGGTTCTATAAAAATTGATGGGGTAGACGTGAGGGATTATAAATTAAAAAGTTTACGAGAAAAAATTGGTTATATCCCTCAAAAAGCAGTGCTTTTTTCTGGGACAATTGCTGATAATTTACGATTTGGTAAGCAAGAGGCAACAGAAGAAGAAATGAAAGAGGCACTAGACATCGCACAAGCAACGGAATTTGTTTCTCAAAAACCACAAGGGTTGTTAGAACCTATAACAGAAGGTGGTTCTAACTTCTCAGGGGGACAAAAACAACGTCTAGCTATTGCACGAGCAATCATTAGAAAGCCTGCTATTTATGTGTTTGATGATAGTTTTTCAGCACTGGACTATCGAACAGATGCCATGCTTCGTCAACGCTTGAAAAAAGAAACAACCGACTCAACTGTACTTATTGTTGCACAACGAGTTAGTACAATCATGCACGCAGATAAGATTATTGTTCTAAATGAAGGTGACGTTGTTGGCATGGGAACACATAAAGAGTTATTGAAAAATTGTCAAGTTTATTATGATATTGCTTCATCACAATTGACAGAGGAGGAATTAAAATGACACACTCATTGAAACAATTAAAAAGACTGTATCAATATATTTCTCCTTATAAGTTTGGTTTTATTGGAGCACTATTTTTAGCAGTTATTGCAGTAATTATGAATGCTTTAATGCCTTTTGTAACGGGTTTACCAACAACTAAAATAGCTGAAAATATAAAAAAGGGCGAGTCGCTTGATTTCAAATATATTTTAAACGTACTCATTGTCTTATTTTTAATAGGACTCATTTATAGTTTAGCAAGTTTTTTTGCTCAATGGTTTATGACAAAAGTCGTTCAGCACGCAATGAGAGATTTACGAACAGATATCTCACAAAAGATTAATCGATTACCAGTTTCTTATTTCGATACACATCAATTTGGAGATGTTTTATCTCGTGTGACTAATGATGTTGATGCGGTAAGTAACGCATTGCAACAAGGATTAATCGCCATTGTTAATGCACTTCTTGGAATTACTATGGCTATTGTGGCGATGCTAACCATTAATGTAAAGTTAGCGTTGCTGGTTATGTTGATTATACCAATGTCAATCGTGATTTCTAAACTAGTGGTTAGTTGGTCTCAACCCTACTTTAAACGTCAGCAAGATTCATTAGGTGAGTTGAATGGGTTTGTTCAAGAAAATTTAACAGGATTTAACGTACTGAAACTTTATGGTCAGGAAGAAGAAACTATTCATAGCTTTAAAGATGTCAATAATCGCTTGACGACTAATGGTTTTAAAGCAGCAGCGATTTCTGGTATTATGATGCCATTAGTTAATTTAACAGCTTACAGTGCATATATAGGAGTAGCAGTTTTAGGATCATTTTATGTCATTTCCGGAACTTTACTTTTAGGAAATTTACAAGCCTTTATCCAATATGTATGGCAAGTCAGTCAGCCGATGGGGCAAATCACTCAGTTATCTTCCATGCTACAAAGTGCATCAGCTGCGACCAAAAGAGTATTTATGATACTAGATGAACCAGAGTCTATTGAAAATGAGTCAGATATCCCGTTACCTGATATATTTCACGGTAATGTTGAATTTGATAATGTATCATTTAGTTATCAACCGGATCGTCCTTTAATCCAAAATTTTAGTGTATCAGTTAAAAGCGGTCAAACGGTGGCGATTGTTGGGCCAACTGGAGCAGGGAAAACAACTTTAATTAATTTGTTGATGCGTTTTTACGATGTGACAGATGGAGCGATTAAAATTGATGGCATTGATACGAAAAAAATGAATCGTAGTGATGTTCGGTCACTCTTTGGAATGGTATTACAAGATGCGTGGCTTTATAACGATACAATTGCTGAAAACATTCGGTTTGGTAAATTAGATGCAACTGATTTTGAAGTAGTTGATGCAGCTAAGACAGCTAACGTAGACCACTTCATTCGAACCATGCCTAGTGGTTACGAAATGGCCATTAACGAAGAAGGTGACAATATTTCGCTAGGTCAGAAACAACTACTTACTATCGCTCGAGCAGTAATTTCAGATCCGAAAATTTTAATTTTAGATGAAGCAACCAGTTCAGTTGATACGAGATTAGAGGGCCTTATTCAAAAGGCAATGGAAAAAGTAATGGAAGGGCGCACAAGTTTTGTGATTGCTCACAGATTATCCACGATTCGTGAGGCTGATTTAATTTTAGTTATGGACCAAGGACAAATCATTGAACAAGGAACACATGAGAGTTTATTAGCGAAAAAAGGGTTTTATGAAAAATTATATAACAGTCAATTTGCAGAAGATTTAGACGAATAAAAAGCAAACCACTTTGTCAGATAATCAATCGTTACTAGTAGACGTCGTTGCTATTAGCCAGTATGATTATAGTACAGGTGGTTTCTTATTTTTAATTTAGTCAGACATAAATGAAGGAAAAATGATATACTTTTGACTACGAAGTATAAGGATTTAAAACGATTCGCACGACAAAATAAAATAAAGGGGAATACGTCATGTTGAAACTAGGTGTTATTGGAACGAATTGGATTACCCATGCATTTGTTAATGCAGCCATAAAAAGTGAAGAGTATGAACTTAGTGCAGTATACTCACGCACTAAGGGAAAAGCAGAAAAATTTGCTAGTAAATACGAACATCCAGAGACTATTCATATTATGACTGAGTTATCAGGGTTAAGTGAGTCAGAAGACATTGATGTAGTATATATAGCATCTCCTAATAGTTTACACTACGAGCAAGCAAGATTACTGATGACACATGGTAAACATGTCATTGTTGAAAAGCCAGCAGTCTCGACGCTAGAAGAATTAGAAGAATTAATTGATTTGGCTGAAGAAAAAGAAGTGTTCTTTTTTGAAGCGGCCAGACACATACATGAAGATAATTTTCAACGAGTTGCTTCGTTTTTGAAAAATAGAGAAGATATACTGGGGGCTAATTTAACGTTTATGAAGTATTCATCACGTTATGATGCTCTTTTACGAGGAGAAGAACCCAATATTTTTTCTGCTAAATACTCGGGTGGAGCCTTAATGGATTTAGGCGTATACTTAGTTTATACAGCAGTAGCTTGGTTTGGTAAGCCAAACTCTGTCTACTATTTTAACCAAAAATTACCTACAGGTGTTGATGGGCTGGGAACAATGATTTTCCGTTATGATACGTTTGATGTGACGATGACTGTTGGAAAAAATGCGGATAGCTTTTTACCATCAGAAGTGTATCTAAGCGATAGTACATTATGCTTGGATGCAGTCAATAGTATTGGTAGTATCATTCAAAAGAAACGAGAAAATAATGACTTGTTAGAAATTAATTTTGGAACAGAGCCATCTGAAGATGTGATGTTAGAAGAAGCAAGAGCATTTGCAAATATTATGGTTAATCCAATGGGCATTAAACAACAAAAAATATACCAAGATTGGGTACAACTTGCCAAAGATGTTCATGGATTGATGGAAACGATGAGAAAAGAATCAGATATTATATTTGCGGCAGACGCAAAAGAAATTAGAGGGTAAACGTATGAGTATGTTAGAATTATTGCCAGAAGTTTGGCAAAAAGAATGGGATAAACAGAGCTACGGGGAACCAACATTAATTCAAAGTACCTTATATCCATTGTTATTAGAAAGTGAAAGTGTATTAGGTATTTCTCCGACAGGATCAGGAAAAACGGTGGCTTATTTGTTGCCGTTACTACAAAAAGTGATTCAAGGAAATGGAAATCAACTCTTAATTATTTTGCCATCGCAAGAATTAGCAAGTCAAGTAGCTGACGTCACAAAAGTATGGGCTAAAGGACTAGAATTAAATGTTCAAGCCATTATCGGCGGGGCAAATGTTAAGCGACAAATCGAACGATTAAAAAAACGTCCTGAAGTGTTAGTTGGGACGCCAGGTCGAGTACTTGAATTAATTAAACTAAAAAAAATTAAAGCACATTTAATCCAAACATTAGTCTTGGATGAGGTAGATGATTTATTAAGTGATGCTGATTTTAACTCAACAAAAGGTATTATAAAAAGTGTTCAAGCTGATACTCAAGTTGTTGCAACATCAGCAACAGGGGAACAAATATTACCAAGAATGGATACGCTATTTAGAACAGCGTTACGTATGATTGATGTGACAGAAGAAGATAATACTAAAGGAAGCATTCAACATGGCTTTATTATGACTCCAGTTAGAAAACGTTCTGAAGTATTGCGTCGATTGGCTCATGTAGAGGGATTTAAAGGGTTAGTCTTTTTTAATCAAGTGAGTGAGTTAGGGGCAGTATCTGAGCGATTAAATTATTTAGGTATTAAGCACCAGACTCTTGCTTCAGATCAGCACCAAGTAGAAAGAAAACGTGCTATTCATGATTTTGAAACAGGACAAGTGTCGCTACTCTTAACAACAGATTTAGGTGCAAGAGGATTAGATTTTTCTGACTTAGAATACGTTATTCAGTATGATTTAGCTCAAACAGTTCCTGATTATATACATCGTGCTGGACGAGTGGGACGTATGGGAAAAATAGGAACAGTGATTAGTTTAGTCAATGATGGGGAGAAACGAGAGTTAAACAAGTTATATAAAGAAGTGGGAAAAACAGGAATAGAGTATTTTGCTACTCATGGAAAATTATTAACAGAAAAACCTGATTCACGTTCTGATGAGGAAGAAATAGAAACGCTTAAGCCGGTTAAAGAAGAAAAAGTTAAAGCGACAGTTGTTAAAGAAGAAACTATTCGTGATAAACAAGAAACGCCTAAAAAGAAAAAGAAAAAAAATCGCACCAAAAAGCAAAAGAACAAAGGAGCGAAGTGGAAATAATTTTTTTATGAGGGGGAAGGCATGAAAAAACGAATCGTATTAGTTTGTTTAGCAGGAATGAGCACTAACTTATTAGTGAATCGTATGAGACGCGCAGCGGATATGAAAGATAGAGATGTAGAAATTGTTGCCATCTCAGCGTCAGAAGTTGAAAAAGATATTCAAAATGAACAAACAGATGTCTATCTTTTGGGCCCACAAGTTAGGTATTTAAAAAATGATATCAAGCAAGCGTTAAATAATTCAGATATTCCGGTTAAAAATATAGATATGACAGATTATGGATTGATGGATGGCTCTAAAGTATTTGCATATGCAGAGAAATTGATGGATGGTGGAAATTAATACGCAAGATATTGTGACTAGACTTTTACTGATAAAAGTGAGAAAATCATAATATCTTTGATGTCCCTGTAGCTCAGCTGGATAGAGCACCGTCCTCCTAAGACGGGTGTCGTACGTTCAAATCGTATCAGGGACGTTTAATTTACTGAAGCTAATAAAATTAATTATGTTTTTGTTGCTAGTTATGTTTGAATATTGTATGAAAGTATTAAAAATGTGTTGAAGCAAATAAAAACACATGGTATGATGAAGTCAAATAAGGATTGTAACTGGTCAAGCAGGCAAAACCTCAGACGAAGGCGTGTTCTCTAAATAGAGATGACGGCTTGTTTGAGGTTTTGCTTTTTTGTTTTTCAGAAAGGAAGTGATAGTCATTAAAATTATCAAGATACTAAATAATAATGCCTTCATTTCTCAAGATGATACAGGGAATGAAGTGGTTGTCATGGGTGTTGGCATAGCATTTGGTAAAAAGAATGGTCAAATAGTCGAGCCAAGTAATCGATACAAAATCTTTTCAAATATTAATTCTAAGATTATTGATCGCTTTAAAAATGTGTTTTCAGATATACCAGAAGATTATTTAGAAATAACTGAGCGACTTATTTTTGTTATGGAAAAAGAATATGGCAAAAAAATAGACGATATCATTTATGTTTCTTTAACAGAACATCTTCATGGTGCAGTCGAACGTATTAATAAAGGGATTGAGGTTGCTAATCCATTGCTGATGGATATCAAACGCTTATTTAAAGATGAATTTGAAGTGGGCATGCTAGGTGTTAAGGAAGTTAATCAACGGTTCGATGTGGCATTTTCAGAAGATGAAGCTGCCTATATCGCACAACATTTAATAAACGGACAATTAGATAATTTAGTCGATATTAATGATATGTCAAAACTCATGCAAGAAATTATTAATATTATCAAGTTTACATTTCGGATTGAGTTTAATGAAGAATCGATTTATTACTATCGATTTGTGACACATTTAAAATTCTTTGCACAACGGGTTATTGATAAGCAAATTTACGCGAGTGAAAATGACGATATGTTTGATTTATTTAAAGAAAAGTATGTGGAAAGTTATGAGTGTGTGGTTAAAATCGATAATTATTTATCTAAAAACTATCACTATCATTTAAATTCGGATGAACAATTGTATTTACTGTTACATATAGAAAAAATTACAAAAAATGCGAAAATAACAAGTGAGGAAGGTTGATAAAATGGATTATCAGAAAGTAGCTTCAGAGATTTTAAAAGAAGTAGGTGGCGAGAAAAACGTTGTTAGTGTGGTTCATTGTATGACACGTCTGAGATTTGTTTTAAAAGACGAATCGATTGTCGATGACGCGAAAGTAGAACGTATAAAAGGCGTTCTTGGTATTATGAAAAAAGGTGGACAGTATCAAATTATTATAGGAAATGAAGTAGGTGCTGTTTATAAAGAAGTTGTTAAATTAGGAAACTTTAAAACTGATAGCAATGATGATGCACCTAAGCCAAATAATGATGAAGGTATTTTTTCTAAAATATTAGATGTCATTTCTGGATGTATGGCACCAGTTATTCCGGCATTGATTGGTGCGGCGATGATCAAAGTTCTTCTGACTGTTTTACCAATGCTTGGTTGGTTAAGTGAGGGTAGTCAGACTTACCAATTATTATCTGTTATTGGAGATGGCGCGTTTTTCTTCATGCCAATTTTAATTGGTATGTCAGCGGCATCTAAATTTAAAACGAATCCTTATTATGCTGCAACACTAGCTGCTATTATGTTGCATCCAAATTTTATTACTTTGATGAATACAGCAAAAGATGCTGGTGAAACTGTTAAATTCTTTAATATTATTCCTGTCACTTATGCAAACTATGCGTATTCCGTTATTCCAATTATTTTAACAGTGTGGTTATTATCTTATATTGAACCATTCGTGGATAAAATTACACCAGCTATTACGAAAAACTTTTTAAAACCGATGTTAGTATTACTGATTGCAGCACCAATTGCTTTAGTTATTGTTGGACCAATTGGGGCTATTATAGGTAATGTTTTATCAGACGTGATATACTTTATCCATGATAAACTAGGGTTTATTGCAATAGGATTAGTTGCAGGAGTCTACCCATTTATCGTTATGGTAGGAATGCACCATGTCTTTACGCCAATTAAGTTAAGCATGATTGCCACAACAGGTTATGAAGCCTTTATGTGTATTGCTGAATTATGTTCGAACTTAGCGCAAGGTGGGGCATCATTAGCCGTTGCGATTAAATCTAAAAATAAAGATTTGAAACAAGTTGCCGGTTCTTCAGCTTTTTCTGCGCTACTTGCAGGGATTACTGAGCCAGCTTTGTATGGGATAACCGTTCGATTAAAACGTCCAATGCTAGGAGCTTGTATTGGAGCAGCAACTGGTGGGATTATTGGTGGATTGTTCCAATTAAAAGCTTATGGTATTGCTACACCAGCTATTATTACGTTCCCACAATATATTGAAAAAGGAAACAGTGTATCAATCCTTTACGCACTAATTACTATGAGTGTGACTATCGCTGTTTCATTTATTGCTACTTATTTATTAGGTTTTGAAGACATTAAAGACGATTTTTATGAAGAAGAAGTAGAAGAAGAAACGGTTGAACCATTAAATCAAATTAAAGATGTTTATAGCCCTTTACAAGGTGAAGCAATTGAATTAGCGAAAGTAAATGATAAAACATTTGCAGATAATCTATTAGGACAAGGGATAGCCATCATTCCTGAAAAGGGAGAAGTCGTAGCACCGTGCGATGGGACGATTGATGTCTTTTTTGAAACAGGGCATGCGATTGGGCTTAAATCAACAACAGGATTTGATATATTAATTCATGTTGGACTTGAAACAGTTAACTTAAATGGCGAACATTTTTCACCACAAGTTCATGTTGGTGATAAAGTGAAAACAGGTGACGTGTTACTTAAATTTGATTTAGAAAAAATCAAAGAAAAAGGCTATGATACAACAACCCCTGTAGTAATTACTAATTCAAATGATTTTAAAGAAGTTAACGTAGATAAAACTGGTTCAGTTAATGAATCAGATAAAATATTGACAATAATTTAATGAGGTGAAAATATGACAAAGTATCAAGTACCAAAAGATTTTTTATGGGGTAGCGCATCGGCAGCTTATCAAATCGAAGGGGCACATTTAGAAGATGGAAAAGGTGTGTCAAACTGGGACGAATTTGTTAAAATTCCAGGAAAAACTTTTGAGGGATCTACTGGTGAAACTGCAGTGGATCATTACCACCGCTACAAAGAAGACATTAAATTAATGGCTGACATGGGATTAAAAACCTATCGTTTCTCTATTGCTTGGACAAGAATATTTCCAACAGGACGTGGCGAAGTAAATAAAAAAGGACTTGAATTTTATCAAAATATCGTAGACGAGTGCTTAAAATATGGCATTGAGCCAATGATTACTTTGTATCATTGGGATATTCCACAAGCCCTAGTTGATGAATACGGTGGATGGGAAGGTTCACAAGTTATCGATGATTTTGTTAACTACTCAACATTTTTATTTGAACAGTTTAAAGGAAAAGTTAATTATTGGATTACGATGAACGAGCAAAATATTTTTACATCTTTAGGGTGGTTAACAGCGATGCATCCACCAGGAAAATTTGATGATCAAAAAACATTTTACCAAGTCAATCACCATGCTTTTTTAGCACATGCTAAAACTGTTATTGCGTTCAAAGACATTATTCCCGATGGGCAAATTGGGGCAAGTTTTGCTTATAGTCCCAGTTATGCTCTAGATTGTAATCCTGATAACGCTATGTCAAAAGTTGACTTTGATAATTTGAAAAACTTTTGGTGGATGGATGTTTATGCGTATGGTCGTTATCCTAAAAATGCTATGACTTATCTAGAAAAACAAGGTGTTGCCCCAGCTGTCACAAAAGAAGATGAAAGCTTATTTAAAAAAGCTGCTTCTTTAATTGATTTTATGGGTGTTAACTATTACCAGACAACAGTTTGTGAATACAATGATTTAGATGGTGTAACACCATATGCGAAAATGAATACAACAGGTGTCAAAGGAACCAATGAACAAACGGGTATTCCTGGGGTATATAAAACAGCTAATAATCCTTATTTAGCTACAACAGATTGGGATTGGACGATTGATCCTGAAGGGTTACGTTATGCATGTAAAGAAATTACAAGTCGCTATAATTTGCCAATTGTTATTTCGGAAAATGGATTAGGTGCTTTTGATACATTGGAAAGTGATGGTAGCATTCATGATCCGTATCGTATTTCATTCTTAGAAGAACACGTAAAAGAAGTGATTAAAGCGATTGATGAAGGCTGTGATGTGATTGCGTACTGTACATGGTCATTTACAGATTTATTAAGTTGGTTAAATGGGTATCAAAAACGTTATGGTTTTGTATATGTTGACCGTGATGAAAAGGGTGGTAGCTTAAAACGATATAAAAAAGATAGTTATTATTGGTATGAAAAAGTGATTGAAACAAATGGTGCTAGTTTGTTTGAGTAACTCATTATTATCCTATGACATGATTGCTTTAAGTAGTCATGTTGTAGGATTTTTTGTATGCTTATTATTTTAAAAAAACATAAATGATTTTTTTCACAATATAGATTGACGCTCATTCCTGACGAGTGTATGATTAGTTTATTAAATGAGAATGGTTTTCATTTCTGGTTAGTGGAGAAAAATAGACGTAGGTGAAAAAATGAAAAAATTGAAGAATTGTCAAATGAATAAAGTCTATCAATTTGTTGCATTTAATGGTCAAGAATCTCATGCAAAACATTTAAAAAATTTGGGATTGTTACCAGGAACAGAGATAGTTTTATTATCGAATAAAAAAAATCAACCATTTATTGTTCTATTTAAAGGGACAAAAATAGGAATAGATGATACTATTGCAGAATTTATCCAAGTTAGTGAAGATATAGAAAAAAATTCTACCAATCTTAAAACATTGGATGAAATTGGTATTGGAAAACATGCACAAGTGGTTGATTTTACTGTAAAAGGAGCGCTAAAACGTCGGTTGATGGATATGGGATTAACAAAGGGTGTACTTATTCAGGTGAAACAATATGCTCCTTTAGGTGATCCGATTGAAATTACCGTTAGAGGATATGAACTCAGCTTGAGAAAACAAGAAGCATCACTAATTTTAGTTAAAGAGGTGTAGCTATGACAAAAAAACAAATGGCCTTGGTCGGAAATCCTAATAGTGGAAAAACGAGTTTATTCAATGAATTAACAGGATCTAATCAATCAGTCGGAAACTGGCCAGGTGTGACAGTAGAAAAAAAAGAAGGTAAACTAAAAAAGAATACAGATATCGTGTTACAAGATTTACCAGGCATTTATTCCTTATCACCTTATACACCAGAAGAAGTGGTGGCACGCGATTATCTGTTGGAAGGTAACCCTTCAGGTATGTTAAATATCGTTGATGCAAGTAACTTAGAAAGAAATCTTTATTTAACGACACAATTGTTAGAATTAGGCATTCCCATGATTCTATCATTAAATATGATGGATGTCGTTGAGAAAAAAGGGATTCGTTTAAATGAAGAAAAATTGTCATACTCTTTAGGGGTTCCTGTAGTAAAAATGAGTGTTGCCAGAAAAGAAGGGTTAACCGATGCCCTTGTAGAAATAGATAAATTATTTGTTTATGGACGAATTCCCGATTTTCCTCTATATGATAATCGCTTAGAAGTGGCTTTGTCTGAAATTAGCGAATTGTTACCAGAGAGTATACCAATTCATCAAAAAAGATGGTACAGTATCAAGTTATTTGAAAGAGATCAAACAGTTTGTTCACGAAACATCATGCCTGATAACGTGAAAAAAGAAATTGAAGACATTATCAGTATGACAGAAGAAATTATTGGGGACGATAGTGAAAGTATTATTATCAATGAACGATATAATTATATTAGTCAAGTTGTCAGTTTGTGTTGTGTGAAAGAGATGGATTACAAACTAAGTATGAGTGATCGAATCGACAAAATAGTAACGAATAGATGGCTAGCTTTACCTATCTTTGCGTTTGTGATGTGGTTAGTTTATTATCTATCCATTCAAACCATTGGGACTATCGGGACCGACTGGGTAAATGATGTATTATTTGGAGAAATAGTTCCAGATAATGTCACCAAGTTAATGGAGATGATAGCTATTGCCCCTTGGCTACAATCCCTTGTTCTTGATGGAATTATTGCAGGAGTAGGTGCGGTATTAGGATTTTTGCCACAGTTGATGGTCTTATTTTTATGTTTATCTTTACTAGAAGATTGTGGATACATGTCACGTATTGCGTTTGTCATGGACCGATTTTTTAGACGCTTTGGTTTATCTGGCAAATCATTCATTCCAATGTTGATTTCAACAGGTTGTGGTGTTCCAGGAGTGATGGCTTGTCGAACAATAGAAAATGAGAAAGATCGCCGTATGACGATTATGACCACAACTTTTATGCCGTGTTCAGCTAAATTACCCATTATTGGTCTTATTGCAGGTGCTTTTTTTCCACATAGCTCTTGGGTTGCACCATCAGCTTATTTTGTGGGAATTGGTTCTATTGTTTTGTCAGGTATTATATTAAAGAAAACAGCATTGTTTAGTGGAGATACAGCACCATTTATTATGGAATTGCCTGATTATCACATGCCAAGATTTAAAAATAGTTTTAGACAAATGATCGAGCGATCAAAATCTTTTGTAAAAAAAGCAGGGACGATTATTTTTGCGAGTTCTGTTATGATTTGGCTTTTATCTTCATTTAACTTTAGAGGACAAATGGTAGAAACGGATCAAAGTATTTTAGCATCTTTAGGTCAAATGATTTCATTTATTTTCGTACCACTTGGATGGGGAAATTGGAGAACAACCGTTGCAACGATAACAGGATTGATTGCTAAAGAAAATGTAGTAGGAACGTTTGGTATTTTGTATAGTCACTTGCAAGAAGTCTCAGAAACTGGAAAAGAATATTGGCCATTATTAAGTGCTAGTTTAACACCAGTTGCAGGGTATTCGTTTTTATTATTTAATCTATTATGTGCGCCATGTTTTGCTGCGATTGGGGCCATACGTCGAGAAATGAATGATTGGAGATGGACCACTCTTGCAATAAGTTATCAATGTATACTAGCTTATGTTGTCAGTTTAGTAGTTTATCAATTTGGTCACTTTCTATTTGAAGGAGGTACATTTGGTGTTGGACAGATAGTAGCATGTATTTTGGTTATAGGTATGATGGTATTACTAACTAAGAAACCTAAAAAAGAAAAATTGGTTGGCGTAGAAGGTATCAGTATATTATAGGAGTGGTAGTATGGGTACAATTATTTTAGCTGGAATTATATTTTTAGGAGTAGCTAGGGTCGTATATAAGTATGGTATAAAAAAAGAAAAAACATGTGATTGTTCTTCAGCGGAGTGTCCGATAAAAAATACAATATCAGATAAGTAGATGCTACTTTTAAAAAGCACGACTAATAAAAAAACTCTCTGAAATTAAGACAATAAAATGTCGATTTCAGAGGGGGTTTTTGTTTAACTAAGAATATTTGAATCAATCTTGTCATCTTCTTTAGATTAAGTATTAATTACAAGAAATTCAATCACAATAATAAGTAGTATAAGAGTAATTCCTATTGGTCTTTGGTAATTCTTGATAATACACTTTAAAAGTAGGAGAAGATGTATAGAATGTTTCAGCAGGTTTATTTTCTGACTGAGAATTAGTTGTGTCACAAATAGTACCTCTGACATCGATTTGATTTGTCATAGAGCTTCCTCCATTTCTAAAACCAGTTAATTCCATTTTTTAGGAACAGAGAAAGTTAGACCAAGTGAATAGTTATTGTTGTATACAGCATCTAAATTACTACCAATATTGCCATTATAATCAAATTTTAGAGTATTAGTATCATGACTTTCAGCATCCTCTAGAGAATTTTTACCTTTATTATTAGCTAATGTTCCTAGAAGGCTTTCTAAAGATGAAACAGGTGATCCGTTATTAATAATGTTTGTAGAATCAGTTACTATTTTACTATCTTCTTTAAAGTTCGTTGATTGTAAAATTAATCTAGACAACTAAGAAATCATTTGTAATACACTCAAATTGTATTTCCAACACTAGTAAAATGGTATCTGAGGATGTTTTAGCTTTCAAAAAAAGTATTTAGAAGATAAATACTAAATACTCAGTCATTTTAATAAATACTACTCACATTCATTTAAAGGTATAAATAGTATCAAAAGAAGCTATTTAAATTGTGATTGGTATTTGACTAGATGGAATCAAAGAGGTTCTGGGATTTACTATTGATCTAACTGAATCTGCTTATGTTTGGAAAGAATTATTTCAAGAACTAAAAGATCGCAGTTTAGAAGAGGTTTTATTAGACATCACTTTCCTTTCTCAATCAGAAAGAACATCTACGCAACAAATTTAATTGAGGGATTTAATAAGCAATTAAAAAAGAGACAAAAAGAAAAGAACAATTCCCTAATGAAAACTATTCTATTGTAAAAAAGTGGATTTATTTCTTCTCTAATAAAGTGGATAAGTGTTGCCCATTATCCAACCTATCTTTTATTAAACAAACAACGGATCCTTTGTCGTGAATGTCACACATCTTTTCTAGCTGAATCTTTAGAAAATGATAAGCACTTACCTAGAATAAAAATACTTTCAGGTACACTTTTTCTAACGGACTGCTAGAAGAATCAATTAATAAAATCAAGTTCATTACACGAATAGTATATGGATACAGAGATTTCCAAAACTATAAATATAGAATACTACTCATTTTCAAAAACAAAATCAAAGAGACTTTTGGGTCAGCCTCTTTTTTTGGCTCTATAATTTCTACTGTTGGTAACTTTCGTTACCAGCAGTTTTTAGTACACAAAAACATGTGTTATCCGTTAGAATGAAAT